>CALAUH010000348.1 GCA_937892225.1 uncultured Treponema sp. | reverse complement strand
GACAAGGGTTCTTACAAGGTTTCGGGCGGTCTGCATGGTGTTGGTGTAAGTTGTGTAAACGCACTTTCTACACACATGCTTTCACAAGTCTATCGTGACGGCAAGATTTATCAGCAGGAATACGAAAAGGGTAAGCCATTATATCCAGTTAAGGTTGTCGGCGAAACAACCCTCCGTGGTACACGTCAGCAGTTCTGGCCAGATCCAACAATCTTCACAACTACAGAATACAAATATGAGATTCTCGCAGCTCGTATGCGCGAACTTGCATATTTGAATGCAGGGTTAAAGATAACATTGACCGATCTTCGCAAGGATATTGAAGGCAACACAAAGACAGATACCTACTACTCGAAGGACGGACTGAAGGAATTCGTTCGCTTCATCGACCGCCATCGTACGCATCTTTTCGATGATGTTATCTGGTTTACCAGCATTCTTAGGATCGTTTTTAGCCATTTCTGTCTGAACAGCAGTTTCATCCGTCTCACTGAACAGCGCAGATACCGCTGCTGTCAGCTTTTCACCCTTTGTTGTCAAAGCCTTCCAGCAGTATTCATCACCGACTGCCCATACAGCAACATCGGCTTTGGGATCGGCGCAGTCAATGCCGAAGACCTTGCAGAAGCAGGTTTCCTCAGGTTCACTGCAGGCCATTGCGACAATGGTGCCATGAGCTCTTCGAGCAGCGTAGAAGCTGTCCTGAGGCTGCTGATCAAGGAAGACCTTGTCCAGTACTTCAAGACCTCTTAAATCACATGCCTTCATACCGAAGACGACGAAGTCTCTGTCCTTAAGAGCAGCAGCTTCGATCTTCATCTTTCTGTCTTTTCTTGTAACTGTATAGAGTGTTTCACTCTGCGGGAAGAAGACATCCTTGCCGCTCTTGACTGTCTTCAGTACAGTCAGATCGACTTCAGCATCTTCATTGTAAAGACCGGAATTCACCTGTCCGGCAGTATTCACCGGCACAAACAGATCACAGCGGCTGCTGATCAGAGAGAACAGTTCACCAAGCTGATTCTTAGCAATCTTAAGCATGTTATTCTCCCCTTCCTACCGCATCCTTAGGCTCTACGTCCTCGAATGTATAGCTGGTCAGAGGACTGCGTTTCACAACCTCTGCCCCGGCCTGATATTCACCATAGTAAGTATCAATATCCTTGATGAACTTACGGTTGAACAGGTGCAGCGGAATGCCTTGCGGACATACACGGCTGCATTCACCGCAGTCGGTGCATCTGCCGGCAACATGGAATGCTCTGATAATGTGGAACATATTCTCTTCAAAGCTGTCAGCTGCCGCCTTGTTGTCTGTGCCTAAATCAGGATTGTCGAATACACATTTTTCACATGTACAAGCAGGACAAATGTCGCGGCATGCATTACAGCGTAAACAACGGCTGAATTCATTTTTCCAGAAAGCATTTCTTTCATCAGCAGTCATTGCTTCAAGCTTTGCAACTTCTGCCATGCGTTCTTCATTTGGAGTAACTTCTGCATTTGCATCAACTCCAATGTATTCATCACAAGAAACGCTCTTTTTACCTTTACAATTATCGCAAAGATCACCACCATTAACTGTATCCTGACATGGAACACCGATAGCATAAACATCTTCGCGAGTAATGCGATTTTCTTTTAAAAGCTGTGTGAATGAAAGTGTATCATTTGGCTTTAAGAAAACAGCTACAACTTCGCTAGGAATAGGAGATTCTTGCGCATTTGGATCACGCTGTTTTGCCATTGAATTATTCATTCTTGTTGTAGATTTTGCAATTTCAATATCCTTTGTAATTTTTACAAGATATTTTGAAAGATTAGCTTTACAGAATTTATTGAATACAAAATCTTTATCTAATTCTTCTGCAGATGTAAATACAGCTGGTGTAATATCATCTTCAAAAAGACCTTTTTTCCAGCCAACTACCTTCTGAACTTTTCCTTCAGAGAGGAGTTCTTTTGCACGCTTAATTAATTGTTCTTGCATCTTACATCCTCCAGTTTTTTACATTCACCGAGTTCTGTAACTTTTGCAACGAAATCATTCATGATTCCAGCAAAGCGTACACCTTCAGCAGCAGAACACCATTCTACACGAGTACGGCCTTTTTCAATACCAAGATAATCAAGCATACTGAAAAGCAATGTCATACGACGACGTGCAAAATAGTTTCCTGTAGAGTAGTGACAGTCACCTGGGTGACATCCACAAAGAATAACACCGTCAGCTCCACGCTGGAATGCACGTAAAATGAACAATGGGTTCAAACGGCATGAACATGGAATGCGGATAATTTTTACGTTAGCAGGATATTCAAGACGGTTGTTACCAGCCAAGTCAGCACCTGCATAAGAACACCAGTTACAGCAGAAGGCAACGATTTTAGGTGTCCAAGTTTTATTTTCACTCATAATCTATTTCTTCAGATTTTATATTAGCCACAGATAAACACAGATGCACACAGATAAAAAATAAATGTTTATCAATGTGATTTCTGTAGCTATTTATTTACAATACTGAATCTACCTCCGCCAAGATTTGTTTATTACTGAATCCTAAAAGATCCATTGCACCAGAAGGACAGGCAACTGTACAAGCACCACAACCGTGACACATTGCTTTATTAACCTGACTTACGCGGCGAGTAATTGTAGTTCTATTTGGACCACGGAAATCTTTTTCAACATAAGAAATAGCACCGTAAGGACAAACGTTAGCACACTGTCCACAACCGTTACATGCATTTTCATCTGGATTTGCAGTACAAGGGTCATTCTTAAGTTTATCTTTTACAAGTAAACAGATTGCCTTTGCAGCAGCACCTGAAGACTGAGCAACAGTTTCTGGAATATCTTTTGGTCCCTGACAACAACCAGCAAGGAAAATACCTGCAGTTGGAGATTCAACTGGACGAAGTTTAGCATGAGCTTCAAGGAAGAAGTCATTGTTATCCATTGAAGTTGTAAGCATTGTTGCAAGTGGACGAGCAGATTTATCAGCTTCGATAGATGCAGCAAGAACAACCATATCAGCTTTAATGTGTACCTGACGATTCAAAATTAAATCTGAACCCTGAACATCTAAAGTACCATCTGACTGAGGAGTAACTTTTCCTACCATACCTTTAATGTAGTGAACACCATACTGTTCAACAGCACGGCGATAGAATTCATCAAAGTTTTTACCTGGAGTACGAACGTCAATGTAGAATACATAACAGTTTGTATCAGGATAGTGATCGCGAGTAAGGATTGCGTGTTTTGCTGTATACATACAACAAATCTTTGAACAATATTCGTGACCTTTATTAGAATCTGCAGAACAACGGCTACCTACACACTGTACGAATACAATTGTTTTTGGTTCTTTTCCATCAGAAGGACGGAGAAGGTGACCATTTGTAGGACCAGAAGCGTTACAAAGACGTTCAAATTCCAAAGAAGAAACAACGTCTGGGCTCTGGCTGTAAGCATATTCATCGAATTTTTTAAGATCGATTGGATTATAACCAGTTGCAACAACGATTGCACCGTATTTTTCTGTAAGAACAGTTTCTTTCTGTTTGAAATCAATTGCACCAGCAGCACAAGCTTTTTCACAGAATCCACAAACACCGTCTTTACCTTTAGCCAAAGACTTCATGTGGAGACAGTAAGTTGCATCAATATTTGCAACTTTTGGAACAGCCTGAGCAAATGGAATATCAATTGCTTTACGATTATTCAAATTCAAGTTAAATGCATTTGGAACTTTTGCATTTGGACATTTTTCGATACAAGCACCACATCCTGTACATTTTGTTTCATCAACATAACGAGGATGACGTGTAATATCTACTTCAAAGTTTCCAATGTAACCACTAACACGGCTTACTTCAGATGCTGAAAGAATGCGGATGTTAGGATTCTGGCTAACTTCTGTCATTTTTGGAGTTACAATACAAGATGCACAGTCCAAAGTAGGGAAAGTTTTATCGAGCTTAGCCATCTTTCCACCAACTGTGTAATCTTTTTCTACGATATCAACAGGGAAACCAGCATCTGCAATATCCAAAGCTGCAGTAATACCAGCAATACCACCACCAATAACCAAAGCTCGTTTAGTCATTGGAGTTTCACCTGCGATAAGAGGTGTATCCAAAATTGTTTTAGCAATAGCAGCTTTACCAAGGGCAATAGCTTTTTCTGTTGCTTTTTCCATATCTTTTAATACCCATGAAGTCTGTTCACGGATATTAGCTACTTCTACTTTGAAAGGATTAAGACCAGCTCTTTCTGCACAAGCACGGAATGTTTTTTCATGCATACGTGGAGAACAAGAACAAAGAACAACACCAGTTAATTTGTCGTCTTTGATATGGTCTTCAATCATTTTCTGACCAGCAGATGAACACATGTAAGTGTAATGTGTTGAATAAACAACTCCATCAACTTTTCCAAGTTCTTCTGCAACTTTTGCTACATCAACTGTACCGGCAATGTTAGTACCACAGTGACATACAAAAACACCAATTCTTTCCATTTTCTACGTCACTCCTTACTTTTTATATTTTCTGAAAGCAGCCATTAAAGCCTGCTGTGGCATATCTTCATCTAAATGCTGAGGAATCTGAGCAGGATCCAAATGATGTGGACCACGCTGACCTTCAACAACCTGACGTACTGCATCAATAAGTTTAGCTGGTTCAACCTGGCGTGGACATCTTTCAAGACAAGCAAAACAACTTAAACAAGCATAAATTGACTTTGTCTGGAAAAGTTTTTCAATTTCGCCATTTTCTACCATCTGTACGAACTGATGTGGGTGATATTCCATTGCATCATAGTTTGGACAAGTGCCTGAACATTTACCGCAAACCATACATTTTTTTGGGTTAACACCCGATTTCATAAGAATTGCTTCTTTTTTAAGTTCAATTTCTTTCTGTAACATAATTTGTTAGCCACAGATAAACACAGATAAACACAGATTTTTTAATCTTTTTTATCTATCTTTATTTGTTACTTTCCCTCCTTAAGTCCCAAAGCTTCTGCTAAAAGCTCTGTGAAATAGATGACATCAAGTTTAGAATCACCTTTGTTTTTAATGAGGTTATAACGACAGAGTGGGCAAGATGTAACTAAGAAATCTGCACCCATATCTTCTGCATTTGCTAATATTTTTTCACAACGGTTTTCTGGGATTGATTTATCTTCAAACATTGTGTAAGCACCACAACATTCATTACGCTGTGAGTAGATTACAGGAGTTCCGCCAATAGCTTTAATAAAGTCTTCAAGCAACTGTGGATTTTCTGGATCATCAAGCTGAAGAACATTACTTGGGCGAAGAAGAAGACAACCATAATAAGCACCAATTTTTTTACCAGTAAATGGCTTTTTAACTGCAGCTTTTACTTTGTCCCAACCAACAACATCACGCAAGATTTCCAAATAATGAAGGACCTTTGTTTCTCCGTGATACTCAATCTCATCTTGTTTAAGATAAGTGTTCACCTTGAAATCAACAATTTCGTCTGACTGAACAGCATTATTAACCTGTTTAATAACGTTGTAACATGCAGAACAAAGTGTTACCAATTCATGACCGGCATCTTTCGCACTGGCAAGAGCACGAACTGATGGAAGCTTAGAAGCAATTTCATCTTGAGCCATAGGGTATTCACCACCACAGCACTGCCATTCAGGAATTTCTTCAAGTGTGAATCCTAATGATTCCGCAGAAATGCGCGCATATTTATCAAGATCAGCGGCCTTGTTTTTAAGCGTACATCCAGGGAAATACGAATATGTCATACTTGCTCCTATAAATACAATTATTGCCTAATTATAAAATATTTTGGTTAAAATAATACCGTTTTTTTCTGTTTTATGGAATAAGTAATAAGAAGATATTGTTATTTTTTTTAAATAATTATTGTAATTACGGCACCACTTTTTTTAGTATTATTTGATGCAGAGATCTTACCATTCATAGATTCAATAATTGTTCTGGCAATTGCTAATCCTAAACCAGAACCACCTTCATTTCTATTATGCGTTCAAAAACATGAGGTAAAACTTTATCTTCAAAACCTTTACCATTATCAATAATTCTAATAACAGCATGTTTAGCATTATCTTTTTTACAGTCAATATGTATTTCAATAGGATTATCACAATATTTTAAAGTATTAGAAATTATGATTGTAAAAACCTGATGAATTAATTCTTCATCTGTAAAAATTGAAGTTACATTTCCAGTATTATAAGTGAATTTTACATCTGGATTAATACTTAAAGTTTCTTTTTGTAAACGTTCAAGCATAGGATCAAGTTTCATAAAGACTTTATCAGGTTTAATTGTTCCACGTTCCAGTCTTGACATCTGCAGTAAATTAGAAATGATTTTTTCCATACTCCAGACTTCTGTAATAATCATGCTTAATGATTTTTCAACTTGAACCGGATCATCTTTTCCCCATCTTTTTAATAAATTTGCCTGTCCTGAAATTACAGCAATTGGAGTTCTTAATTCATGAGATACATCACTTGTAAACTGTTTTTCTCTTTGCAATTCACGTTTAAGAGGTTCAGTAGTTTTTTTTGCGATTAAAGCAGATGAAATAAAAGCAAGAATTATAATAGGGATTAAAGTGATTGAAATAATCCACGGTAAATTCTTAAACATATTTGTAGCTGAATCAGAATCCATATTTACAGAAACTTGAATTGCTACAGGAATATTTTTATAAATAGATTTATCTACAATGTAAAAAATATTCAAATCAGAATCACCAAAATAATCTTTTACCTTATGGCTTTGGATTTTACCATTTGTAATTCCTAAATGAGGAATATATTCATTATTTGTTTGAATAACTGTATCATCATCTAAAGAAAAAACAGAAAAATCAATATAATATGATAATTCCAAAAAACCAGATTCAATATCTTTAGTATTATTCGTTCTTAATGATTGTTGAATAATCTGGCTGCTTGTAGTTAATTCTTCCTGTTTTTGTTTTTTTATATTATTCCATAATACAACAGTATAAATATAAACAATTAAAGAAGCGGCTAGGGTAAAGAATAATGTTAATCTTGTAGCAAGTTTTACAGTTACAGAATGTTTATAATCTATCATTTACTGCTTTTGCTGACCATCATAAAACCAGCACCTCTTACAGTTTTAATGTATTCTTCTTTACATGTATTATCGATTTTTTGACGTAGATAACCGACATAAACATCAATAGTATTTTCATCAATAAAATGATTTTTACCCCAGATGTTGTCAATTAAGAAATCGCGGTCTAAAACCTGATCCTGATGTTCAAGGAATATCTTTAACATTAAGAATTCTGTTTTAGAAAGATTTAAAATTTCCTCTTTTAAAGTAACCTTCATACTTTCTGGAACCATTTCCAAATCTCTGTTTTTCAAAATAGAAGAACCTTCATTGTTAGAGAATCTTCTTGTAACAGCTCTCATTCTTGCAAGTAATTCTTCTATCTGGAATGGTTTTGTAATATAATCATCAGCACCTGCATCAAGACCGTTAACTCTATCATAAGTTTCTGCTCTTGCTGTAACAAGAATAATAGGTACAGAAGAAGTTTTTCTGATTCTTCTTAAAACTTCAAGACCACTTAATTCAGGCAACATAATATCTAATAAAATTATTTCAGGCTCAAAAGATTCAAATTTTTCTAAAGCCTCTCTACCAGTAAAAGCAATTTCTGTTTTATATCCTTCGTGATCTAATTCCAATTTTACAAAATCAGAAATTCCTCTATCATCTTCCACAATTAAAACTTTTGACATATAATAACCTCAATTACATTATAACTTATTTTTACGATAAAGTAATACTAAAAATAAGAAATCTCTTAGTTTTTATTTAATTTATTCTCAAATATAAGTGTTTGTTGTACAATATATTAGTAGTTGATAAGAAAGTTTGTCAATCTTTTATTTGCGAGTGTAATAATATGATAAAGATAAGAAAATTATTTTTGATAACATTTGTATTTTCTCTTTTTTCAATTACTAGATTATTTGCTGCACCAAAAACATTAAGTAATGATGTTCCTGAATATTACAAAGAATCTGATGAATCCGAAGATGAAAATTATTACGATGATGATGAAGAAGAGTATAATGAAGATGATGATGAATTATTAAAGAGACGCAGACAGGCAAGAAAAATTCAAAGACCAAAATCTGCTGATTCAGGTAATCTTCCAAATCTAAATGTAAATAATGCAAATGCAAATAAAACAGAAAAAAAAACTTCTGATGTCGCAGAATCATCTAAAGAAGATAAGCGTAAAAATGATGCAAAAAAAGATGATAAGAAAAAAGACAATAAGAAGGATGATGATAAAGATGATGATTCAAGCAAAGTCTTAGAGGTGGTCGTCGCGGGCGGAGTATTATTATGGATATGGTCTTTATTTAGTAAATAAAAACCAAAAAAAAGAGGGCATTTTAAAATGCACTCTTTTTTTTATCTAAAATAATTTTTTTTGTTTTACCATATCTTCTGGTTTGAATACTTCATCAAATTTTTCTGCTGTTAAGAATCCAAGACCAACACAAGCTTCTTTAAGACTGATGTTTTCATCAAAAGCTTTATGTGCAGTTTTAGCAGCATTTTCGTATCCAATATAAGGATTTAATGCAGTAACAAGCATTAAAGAATTATAAAGGTTGTCATGCATTTTCTGTTTATTTGCAGTAATTCCAACAGCACAATTTTTGTTGAAAGAAAGCATAGCTTCTGCCAAAAGACGTGCACTCTGAATAAAGTTATATGCAATTACAGGCATAAATACGTTTAATTCAAAGTTACCCTGACTTGCAGCAAAAGAAACAGCAGCATCATTTCCCATAACCTGAACAGCAACCATTGTTACAGCTTCACACTGAGTTGGATTTACTTTTCCAGGCATGATTGAAGAACCAGGTTCATTTTCTGGAATATGAATTTCTCCAAGACCATCACGAGGACCAGATGCCAACCAGCGAACATCATTGGCAATTTTCATCATATCACATGCTAAAGCTTTGATTGCACCGTGAGCAAAAACAAGTTCATCTTTTGAAGTAAGAGCATGGAATTTATTTGGTGCAGTAATAAAATCTTTTCCTGTTAATTTAGAAACACATTCAGCAACTTTTGCATCAAATCCTTTTGGAGCATTTAATCCAGTACCAACAGCAGTTCCACCAAGAGCAAGCTGTTTCAAGTATGGAAGAGAAGAAAGTAACATTTCTTTATCACGTTCCAAAGAAGTTCTCCATCCGCTGATTTCCTGTGTAAAACTAATAGGTACAGCATCCTGAAGGTGAGTTCTTCCTGATTTTACAATGCCTTCATTTTCTTTTTCGAGGCGTTTAAAAGTTCCAACTAAAGTATCAATTGCAGGAACTAATTTATCTTCGATTACACAAACTGCAGAAATATGAAGTGCAGTAGGGAATGTATCGTTAGAAGACTGAGACATGTTGATATCATCATTTGGATGGCAGAGTTTTTTACCTGCAATTTCGTTTGCACGGTTAGCAATAACTTCGTTTGCATTCATGTTACTCTGTGTACCAGAACCAGTCTGCCATACAACGAGAGGAAAGTGATCATTTAAAGAACCGCTGATTACTTCTTCACATGCCTGACTGATTGCCTTAAGTTTTTCATCAGTCATTTTTTCTGGTTTAAGAGAATTATTTGCCATTGCAGCAGCTTTTTTAAGATAACCAAAAGCTTTTGTAATTTCACGAGGCATTGTTTCAAGACCAACACCAATTTCAAAGTTTTCGTGACTGCGTTCAGTTTGAGCTCCCCAGTATTTATCTGCAGGAACTTTTACTTCTCCCATAGAGTCATGTTCAATTTTATATTCCATTTGGATCTCCTTTTATTTTCTAAAAAAAACAGGGATTAAGGGGATGAAAAGGATTACAATCCCTTTTATCTCTTTTATCCCTGTCTTGATAATTTTTTATAATTTTAATTAATAAAATTAGAATTGAACCTGTTTAATAACATCTTTCAAACATTCAGCACTATGGCGTAATGATTCAACTTCTGAATCTAACAATGGAGCTGCAAGATGACCTTTAATACCTTTACATCCTACAACAGTTGGAATAGAAAGACATACATCATTAATTCCATATTCACCGTTCATCATAGAAGAAATACAAAGAACTGAATCTGTATCATACATTAATGCTTCTACTAAGTTAGCTGTTGTTACACCAATACCATAGTTTGTACATTTTTTAGCTGCAATGATAATTCCGCCAGATTTACGGATATAATCTTCTACATCATTTTTATCAAATGTTGGAAGTTTATCTCCAGTATAAGATGCTGCAAAATTATCTACAGGAATAGATCCGATATTTGCCAAAGACCAAGGAACAAATGAAGAATCTCCGTGTTCACCAAATACCCAGCCATGAACATTTTCCTGACAAACTTTATATGTTTCTGCAATACGTGCACGGAAACGAGCTGTATCGAGTAAAGTACCTGTACCAAAAATATGATTAGCAGGAATACCAGAAGTTTTAACAAATTGATATGTAAGGATATCTACTGGATTTGCTACAATTACGTAAAGAGCATTTGGTGCAACTTTTGTAATTAAAGGAATTACAGATTTTGTGATATTAACATTTGTCTGAGTTAAATCAAGACGAGACTGTCCAGGTTTTCTACCAACTCCTGATGTAAAAATTACTATATCAGAATCTTTAGCATCTTCATAATCACCATCATGAATGTAAACAGGTCCAATAAAAGGAGTTCCCTGTCGGATATCCATAGCTTCGCCCATAGCTTTATCTTTTACAATATCAATAATGACAATTTCAGAAGCAAGCTGTTTTAAAGTGAGTGCATAAGCAACAGTAGAACCTACCTGACCGGCACCAATAATAGTTATTTTTGACATATATTTGTCTCCTTACATAAAGAATAAAAATTTTATTATCACTAAATTTATTTAATTATAATATATATTTTTTTTAAATCTTTGTGAATATGTTTATATTAATTTATGATAATAAAAAATTTAAAAAATTTGATATAATGTATTGACAAAAAAAGAGTAAATCTATATATTAAATACATCTTTGCGGATGTCATATAACGGCTTATTATCTCAGCCTTCCAAGCTGATGACGAGGGTTCGACTCCCTTCATCCGCTCTCTAGCTTCCTTTTCTAAGGAAGCTTTTTTATTTAACCAAGGTGTGAAGGGAGTCGAAACCTACGGGTTCTTACGCGCGGCATTAATGCCGCGGCGCAAAATGCTAAAAACCCTGGCGGCTTTTTTTAACGCATTTTGTCTTCATCGGCTCTTAAAAGAGTTTTTCTTACAGTAATTCCAAATGAAAATTTATTGAATTTATGTTATAATATTTTAGTAAATTTAAATAAGGAATTACTTCAATGGCATCAAATAAAAAATCTACTAAAGAAACTGAACTTACACTTGAAAGCGTTATGTGGAACTGCCGTGTAATTATGCGCGGTAAGGCTTCAAATGATAAACAGCGCGATATTATTCTTACTCTTGTTTTCTTAAAATTCCTTGATGAAAAATTTCAAAAACAACGTGAAAAAGTTCTTGCTGAAATTGAAAAAGAAGGACTTCCTCCATCGTTTGCAGAAAAGAAACAGTATTATACCAAAGATGGAGTTTTCTACATCGAAGAAGATTGCCGTTGGGAAAAGATTCTTAAATTTGACTCAAATAAATTTGCCCTTGAATGTGATAATATCATTACAAAAATAAACTCAATTGAACGTCTAACAGATACACTTCCTGCAAAGATTTTTACTGATTCAAGAATTGATGGAAAAGTTCTTAAAAATCTTGCTGAAGAAATAGATAAAATCAATGAACAAAAGTTCCATGAAAAAGACCTTATTGGCCGTGTTTATGAATACTTTTTACAGGCATTTTCTATCAATGCTACAAAAGAAGAAGGCGAATTCTATACACCTCACAGCATTGTAGAAACAATTTCTGCATTGATTGAACCTTATGACGGAATTATTTATGACCCATGTTGTGGTTCAGGTGGTATGTTTGTTCAGGCTACTAAGTTTATTGAAGCTCATGGTGGAAACAAAAACAAAGTTCAGGTTTATGGACAGGAAAGTAATCCAGATACATACCGTCTTGCAAAAATGAACCTTGCTATTCGTGGCATCAGTTTTGATTTGGGACCAATGAATAAATCTACTTTTGAAGAAGATTTGCATGACAATCTTTCTGTAGATTACATTATGGCAAATCCACCATTCAATCTTAAAAAATATGAACTTAAATCTGATGATAAACGCTGGAATGGATATGCTACACCTCCTGCAAGTAACGCAAACTATGCATGGATTCTTCACATGCTAAGCCATTTGGACAAAACAAAAGGTATAGCAGGATTCCTTCTTGCAAATGGTGCATTGAATGACAGTGATACTTTAGAAATTAGAAAACAGCTGATTAAGAATGATAAGGTTGAAGCTATTATTGTTCTTCCAAGAGAGATGTTCTATACAACAGATATTTCTGTAACTCTTTGGATTTTAAACAACAATAAAAAAGGTGGAATGTGGCATGAACGCCAGCTTCGTGACCGTCAGAATGAAATTCTTTTCGTAGACCTTAGAACCTGGAATCATAATATTTATGAAAAAAGCTTTGTTCAGTTTCTTCCAGAACAGATAAATGAAATTGCAGATATTTATCATAATTGGCAGAAAACAGGATGTGACGGCACAAAATACGAAATTCCTGAACTTTACCGTTCTGTAGGCATTAAGGAAATTGAAGATAATAATTTTGCCCTTACTCCAAGCCGTTATATTGAATTTGTAGACAGAGATTCAAATATTGATTACAAAGCTGTTCTTAAAGAAAGTGGAACAAAGGTAAATGAACTTTTAGAACGAATGAATAAAAATCAGGAAGCACTCAAAAAAACATTTGATGCATTGGGGGCAAAATGAAAACTGTAAAACTTGGTAATTATATTGAACGCTCAATGGCAAACAATACAAATTTAAAATATGGAATTGATTTAATTGAAGGTGTTAATAACGAGGGTAAGTTTTGTCCACCAAAAGCAAATCTTGATGATATAAATTTAAAACCTTACAAAATAGTAAAACAAGGCGCTTTTGTTTATAATCCATCACGATTGAATATTGGTTCTATTGCTTATCGTTCTCAAGAAAAAATGTGTATTGTTTCACATTTGTATGTTGTTTTTTACTTAAATACATTAGGCAAAAAAGAAATAATTCCTGAATATCTTTTTTTATATCTTTATAGAGAAGAATTTTTTAGAGAAGTTACATATAGAAATTTTGGAAGTCAAAGACCAGAATTTAATTTTTACGATATTAGCGAAATCTTAATCCCGCTGCCAGACCTTGAAACACAAAAACAAATTGTAGCAAGTTACAACGGACTTAAAAATGTAATTGATGACAACATGGCACTTGTAGAACCTTTAGAAAAACTCTGTCATGCTTACATTGTTGATTTGAAAAAGAAATATCCGTCTGTTGCGTTGGGTGATTATATTCATGATGTCGACGAGAAAAATTCAGATAATAAAATTAAGGAAGTAAGAAGTGTTTCTGTAACTAAAGAATTTAAATTAACTAATGCAAAAGTTGATAAAAATGATTTACGAAATTACTTAATTGTAAAACCTAAGCAGATGGCTTTTGTTCAGACAACAGGAAACGAAAAATGTCTTTGCTGTGCATATAACGATTTTGAATATTCAGTAGTTGTTTCATCTGTTGATAAAGTTATTGAATCTAATAATGAAAATGTTCTTAATTTACAATTTTTACACTTATATTTAGTACGTAAAGAATTTGACCGCTATGCTCGTTATAATTCTTGGGGAAGTGCCCGTGAAGTTTTTACAATGGAAGATATGAATAGAGTTAAAATCCCACTTCCACCAATTGAAGTACAGCAATCAATCGTAAACATATACAACTGCGCACAGGAAGCAAAGAAAATTGCCAACGAAGCAAAAGAAGAACTCAAAAAACTTTGTCCAGCTTTAGTACAATTTGCAGCTAAATCAGCATGAGGAAAAACATGGAAGATAAAATAACAATGACAGAAGAAGAAAAACTAATTGAATTTATCTCATTTTGTATTGAAATGTATTCAAAAAAACATAATCAGTCTGGCTCTGTAACAGAAGAACTTTTTGAAAAATCTAATGTACTTGAATATCTTCAAAACTCATACGATGTTCTTCATACTCAAGGTGAAAATTATATTGTTTCAACTATCGAAGAATTTCTGGAGGAAAAATGAAAATCTATCACGGTAGCTTAGTCAGTGTAGAAAATCCAAAAATACTCCCAAGAGAAAATGGCAAAACCTGCGATTTTGGTATTGGGTTTTATACAACAACTAATTATGAACAGGCTAAAAAATGGGTATCTACAAAAATAACTCAAAGCAAAGGCCTTTCTGAATATGGTTTTGTTTCAGTATACGAAATTCCAGATAATCTTTTTTCCAATAAATCATTTAAAATTTTAATATTCGAAAAAGCTTCAGAAGAATGGCTGAATTTTGTAATCAAAAACAGAAAGAATCCAGATTATGACCACGGCTACGATTTAGTTTACGGGCCTGTAGCAAATGACCGTGTTTATACAACAATAAATCTTTATGAAACCGGACTTTTAAGTATGGAAACTGCTATAAATGAATTAAAGACATATAAACTTGCAGACCAGATTCTTTTTCATACAGAAAAATCTCTTTCAGTGTTAAAATATATTTCGACGGAGAAAATCTAATGGGAATTGTAACTCAAGAAAATATCAGGTCTATTATTCCTTCAAAGGTTGCAAGAATCTGTAATTTATATTCTCAGAAAATGAATGTTTCTTTTATTGAAGCATTAAAATTATTTTACAAAACTTCAATTTACAAAGATCTTGAAGTAGAAGAGACAAAAGTCTGGTGGCAAAGTCCTGCAGAAATTGTTTTAGACTGGTGTAATCAGGAATAAAAAATGAAAGGGAAATATTACGAATGTGATTTTGAAGAAGGTTTTGTAGAACTTGTTGAACAGCAGGGATGGATTCATTCTTTTGGAGAAGAAATTCATCGTCTTGAAACAAATGCTATTCTTGAAGATGATTTAAAACAATTTTTACAGAATAAATACAAAGAACTTACAGAAGTTGAAATTACACGTATAATTGCAAATCTTAAAAATTCTGGCGGTGCTACAAGTTATCTTGCATTACGAGAAGCATTTATGCTTTACATTACAGGTTATACTTTTTACCGTGATGATAATACGCTTCCAGATATTCATATTGATTACATAGATTTTGAAAATACGGATAAGAATATTTTCCGTGTTGTAAATCAGTTTACTATGGTTGAAACAAAACTCAATCTTGAAACTGAAGAAATGGAAACTGAAAATCGTCGTCCTGATGTTCTTTTGTTTATTAATGGAATTCCAGTTTGTATTATAGAACTTAAAAATCCTGCTGATATGAATGCAGATATTTATCAGGCATGGGAACAGATTTGTGTTCGCTATAAAAGAGATATTCCATCTTTAATGAAATATTGTGCTTTGTCTTGCATTAGTGATATGGCAAATACAAGACTTGGTACAACATATGCTCCTTATGAACATTATTATCCTTGGAAAAAAGTAAACAATACAGATTTACCTGCAAGTAGTTTTAAAACTCTAGATACACTTATTGAAGGTGTTTACAGGCCAGACAGAATCTTGAAAATACTCAGAGACTTTGTTTACTTTCCTGATGTTACAACTGGTCAGCAAAAAGAAATGGAAATTGTCTGCCGTTATCCTCAGTTTTTTGCAACAGAGCTTTTATACGAAAGTGTTCTTGACCACATGCAGGATCATGCAGGTGGAGATGGAAAAGGTGGAACATATTTTGGTGCTACAGGATGTGGAAAGACTTTTACAATGCTTTTCCTGGCTCGCCAATTATTCCTTCGTGCAAAAGACAGAATTGGTTCTCCTACAATCTTAGTTATTGTAGACCGCGAAGATTTGGAACGTCAGAGTGCAGATTTATATTGTTCTTCTAAAGACTTTCTTGATACAGAAACTTGTAGAATCATAAAAAATCGAAAAGACTTGCATGATGAACTTGCCTACAGAAAATCTGGCGGATTCTTTATCATCACAATTCAAAAATTCTGTGAAGATATTGGATTGCTCAGTGACCGTTCAAATATCATCTGTTTTAGTGATGAAGCTCACCGAACACAAACAACCGTAGGACAAAAAGTTCGTGTTGTAGATGAAAAGAAAACTGATGACCCTGAAAAAATGGGGGCATACATTTCTTATGGATTTGCATATTACCTTAGAGAAGCCTTTCCAAAAGCTACTTATGTTGGTTTTACAGGCACCCCAATTGATGACACCATCAAAGTATTTGGTAAAGTTATCAGCCAGTATACAATGAAAGAATCTGAACAGGACGGTATTACAGTTCCTT
The DNA here is from genome assembly GCA_937892225.1 of uncultured Treponema sp. Lineage (GTDB taxonomy): Bacteria > Spirochaetota > Spirochaetia > Treponematales > Treponemataceae > Treponema_D. The sequence continues at coordinate 4,646 of CALAUH010000348.1, read as the reverse complement.
TGAAATATGAAGCTCGTCTTGCCCGTGTTGTTATCAATGAAGAACAGGCAAAAAAGATTGATGAATATTATCAGGCTTGTGCAGATGAAGGTGTTGAAGAAGAAAAAATAAAGAAATCTAAAGAAGCAATGGCTTCAATCACACAGCTTCTTGATAATCCAGAACTTATTACAAAACTTGCAAAAGACATTGTAGAACATTACGAAAAACTTATTGCCAATGACCCTGCAAGAGTTCAAAAAGCAATGATTGTTTGTCCTGTACGCGAAATTGCATATGATGTTTATAAAGAGATTGGTCGTATTCGTCCTGAATGGCTGGAAAAAAGAAGAACCATTGATGATTCTAAATTTGTAACAGAAGAACAAAAGATTGAATTACAATCATACAAACCAATTTCAATGGTAAATGTAGTTGCAACTCGTTCAAAAAATGATGAAAAATCAATGTATGATGCTTTAGGAGATGAATCGCATCGTAAAGAACTTGATAAAGAGTTTAAGAAAGAACTTTCAAACTTCCGTATTGCAATCGTAGTTGATATGTGGATTACAGGATTTGATGTTCCATCTCTTTCCGTAATGTATAACTACAAACCATTACAGAAACATACTTTGATTCAAACAATTTCTCGTGTAAACAGAACATATCCTGGAAAAGAATACGGTTTGATTGTTGACTACATTGGTATTCGTGAAAACATGCAGGCCGCCATGAAACAGTACGGAAATGATGGTGGAACAACAATAGAAGACCTTGAAGTTACTTACAAAGTTTTCAAAAAAGAATTAGAAACTCTTTCTGAATTATTAAAAGGTTTTGATATTAAACCATTCTTTGATCTAAAACCACTTCCACGATTACAATGTTTACAGAATGCAGCAGAATTCGTTCAGCAGATGGATATGATTTATGACCACACCACAGATATTGAAGAAGGTAAAAAGCCTGTAAAATACATAACTTTATTCCGTGGTCATACTGCAAGACTTAAAGCCAGTTACAATATCTGTCAGCCAGCAGGTCGTTTGAATGATGCAGAAATTGCTTTATCACAATTCTTCTTTGCGGTTCTAGGAATTATAAATAAAACAACCGAATCTACAAAAAGTATTGAAACAATGAATAAAGATGTTGCAAAAATGTTAACAGATGCAATTCATTGTTCAGGTGTAGAAACAGTTTTAAATACAGACGACCCAGAAGACGTATTCTCTGATGAATTCCAGATTGAAATTGATAATGCAAAACTTCCACTTACAAAGTTCCAGGCACTTGTAAAACTTCTAAAACAGGCAATTAAAGATTACAAAAAAAGAAATCCTGTTCAAGGTAAAAAGTTTGAGCAAATGCTTCAAGAAATTATTGATGCCTATAATAGTCGAGATAATCTTACATTCACAAATGAAGTTGCCACAGATACAATTAACGCAGTTCAATCAGTTGTAGAAGCAAAAGTAAAAGGCCTTACAGAACAAATTAAAGACCTTTTTAATCAACTTAAAATAGATAAAGAAAAGTTCCGAGAACTCGGAATCACTTTTGAAGAAAAAGTGTTCTACGACATTTTACGTGACATCCGCGATAAACATCAATTTGAATATGCAGATGAAAAATGTATTGAACTTGCAAAAAAAATTAAATTGCTGATAGATGATTCTTCTGTTTATGCAGACTGGTTGAATAACAATAACATCCGCTCACAGCTCAATATTGATATATGTAAATTGATTTACCATGAAGGTTATCCACCGGAGTGGGATGAAATTGTTGCAGAAAGAGTTATTGAATCTGTGAGTGAGTTTAAGGGACAGGAATAGAAAAATGAGACAAGCAATAACTGTAGATATAGATGTTATTAAATTACTAATTTCATTGAAAATGTTATATAAACAAAATATTTTTTATAATCTAGGTAAAAAAATATTAGAAGAACAAAAAAAGAAAGTAGATTCCTCATTAGAAAAATATAAAGATGAATATGGAAATTTTGATGCTAATCTCATTGAAAAAGATTGGTTTCCACACATTGATGCTGATATTTTTATATCACATTCGCACAAAGATGAACAAAATGTTCTTATTTTTGCAGGAATGATACGATATTTTTTCAATAAAACTTGTTTCATTGACAGTTGTTGTTGGAATTATTGTGATGATTTAATAACAGATTTAGAAGCTTTTTACTACAATCAAAATAATAGTAAAGCAGCTCAATATGTTCAAAGTCATGTGCATATTATTCTTTCGACAGCTTTATCTAAAATGATTTCAAACACAGAATGTTTAATGTTTTTTAAAACTCCAGAATCAATTTCATTAACTGATGGAATAGAAGATTACACTTTTTCTCCGTGGATTTATTCAGAATTACAAACTGCAAATATTATTCTTGATGCTTATGAACAGAAACATGTATTAATAGAGCAATCAGTCGAAAATCGTAATTTTTCTTTTAAATATAATGCAGATAACAAAAGATTTTTAAAAATGAATACAGAACAGGCTAAATGGTGGTTTACTAGCAGATATGAAGAAGGAGAAGAATTAACAAAGTTATATAATTTATTAGGGAAAATAACGAATTTGAATAATTACAAACAAAGAGAGACACCAGAAAGATATTTTTAATTATTAATTTCAATTTGTTTTACTTTTGATAAAATATTTTTTCGTAATAATTCTGAATATATCTTAAATAATGGGGGTTCCTGTTCAGTATTCCATTCAACTTCCAGATAAGGGTCTTCTTTTTGATGTAATCCAGGAAGGTATTGACTGAAATGAATAAAACCACCTTTCTTTTTGTAGTCAACAAATGATGCTCCAAATAATGGCATGTCATCATATTCATACATTTTTAATTCTACCAATGGATAATCTGATTTTATAGATTTATACCATTCAGTTATCTCATTTATAGAGTTATGTTTTACTTTAAAATCATTTTTATCAGCGCAATTCATAAAACTATTTATTTGAGTTTGTAGACTGTCTGCTGCATATATAACTGTAATTTTAAGTTTTCTTTCTTTAGACAATTGTATTTGCTTTATAGAATTTAATGTTCCACCATTAATAATTGCATAAAAAACTACTTCTTCCGCATGTTCTAATTTCTTAAAAAAATACTGTTTTCTTTCTTCTTTTGGATATTCAGTTGAGTAAACGTGATTTTTATAATTGATTCTTAAAATTTCATTAGAACCGTATTCTTTATACTCTCTAGTAAAAACTAATGAATTAAAAAGATGTGGAAAATTATGTTTATCATATACATATGATTCACAGATATTCTTGAATGGAATACCAAAACAGTTATCAGAATTTGTAAATTTCTCTTTAAATAATTCGTGTCCAATAATAATAGAACCTTTATCACCAGCTCCGCTTATTCTACTTAAATCATTAATAGTACTTCCTACTATATTTTTATTTCCTGTTATATCAGTTTTCAAAGTAATATTACCAACATCAATAGCAGTACGAAAAAGATATTTACCTTTACTGTTATTTCCCCAATCGTATAAATCTAGTGTAAAATTAATTAATGCAATTAAATTTGCATCATTATTTTCAACACCTATATACATACCGTCTCCAGTGCAAATTTTTACCGTTTTCTTAGACTCTAAATTTCGTTTTTTAAGAGTTTTTTTTACAAAAGTTTGTACTTCTGTAAAGTAAGTTTCTTGCTGTGTATCATTATGTTTTGAATATTCAACAAGGTCAAAAACAAGAAGAAGATAAGAAGATGCCATTATTAATATCCCCAGATAGAAGAAGATCGATTTCTACCAAACATTGGTCTTGAATTATCAGGAAGACAATAAGGGTTATCTTTTGCTTGAAAAGCAATATCAATCCATTTTGAAAACTCATAGGCTGATGATGGCCAATTATACAGTTTTGCATAACCTTTTTTTACATTATCGTAAAGTCTTGGTGGGATATATTCTTCAGAGACATTACCCATAAAGTTTCTTGGGACAGTAGGTAATACAATACCAAGTAATCCTGAACGTGGATTAAAACTGGTAGCCCTAATACTTGAACTGATTTCCCAATCTATATATTTACGTTTGGCAGTTTCTGTTCCAATTAACACAAGAGTCACAGTTGTGTTACGTAAATATTTATCGCGTATTATTTGACGAATTGTTTCTGTTTGAAGATTATCATCTATATCTCCATCTTTTACAGATCCATTAATAAAATAGTCACCGCCAAACATATCATCCAATGCATCATAATATCTCTGATCATTATCATGATGATAACTTATAAATACTTTATGTCTATCCATACGTTTATACCTCATTATAACTATAAATTAAAATTTATGAAACAACAATTTGTTTAACTAAATTTTTCTATATAAAAAGAGTAAAGAAATAATTTTCTAAAAAATAAGTATTTAAAAATAAAGCACCTAAGAGAAAAACTTCTTTACTCTTAGGTGTATAACAAAAAATACTTTATTCTTCCGCGCTCATCATATCAATCAAACTTCCGTCGCATTCCGGATAATTTTTACAACAGATATGAGGACTCTGATCTCCCGGAAGTTGAACGACATTTGCATCCTCGTATTTGTATTCCTCATCACAATGAAGACAACGTACTTTGGAATCCAAATCTAATCG
>CALAUH010000347.1 GCA_937892225.1 uncultured Treponema sp. | reverse complement strand
CCACTGCTCGCGCTTTTTAGGACCGTTCACTCCGTTTCGAATCGTGTAATTTATATTAAAATGATTATTTAGTTTAAAAAAATAAAAGCTCATCTTACGATGAGCTACTTTCTTTGAGACTGACACGATTCGAACGTGCGACCCTCACCTCCGCAGGGTGATGCTCTAATCCAGCTGAGCTACAATCTCATACTAAATTTTACACTGTTCGGTGTTTTTAGATCGGAGGCGACAGGAGTTGAACCTGCCCGGCTCTTTCGAAACCGACGGATTAGCAATCCGTTGTATTACCGCTCTACCACACCTCCAGCGATAATCGGAGCGAGAGGGATTCGAACCCCCGGACCCGTGAAGATCAACGGTTTTCAAGACCGCCCCAGTACGACCGCTTTGGTATCGCTCCATTATGTGAGTATTAAAATACAAGTTTTTTTAAAAAATGTCAAGACTTAATCAGACAAAAATGATAAACTATTTATATGGAAACAGCACTTTATTTAATTCCGGTAACTTTAGGTGAAACAGAAATCTCTCAGGTTCTGCCTTCTTATAATCATGATGTAATTGTTGGAATAAAACATTTCATTGTAGAAAATATTCGTTCAGCAAGAAGATTCTTAAAAAAAGTAGAAAAGTCAATTGATATTGATGAATTAACTTTTTATGAATTAAATCGTCATACGGATAGAAAAATAATAGGGGAGTATTTAAATCCTCTTAAAAACGGAGAATCTGTTGGTATAATTTCTGAAGCGGGATGTCCTGCAATTGCTGATCCTGGAGCTGATGTAGTTGCAATCGCTCAGTCTAAAAAAATCCGCGTTATTCCTTTAGTTGGACCTTCTTCTATTATTATGTCTGTAATGGCAAGCGGTTTTAACGGTCAAAGTTTTGCATTTAATGGATATCTGCCTGTTGAACTTCCTCAGCGCATAAAAGCATTAAAAAAACTTGAAAATAAAGTCTGGAATGAAGATCAGACACAGAGTTTTATTGAAACACCATATAGAAATGCCAAGATGATTGAAACAATCTTTTCAAATTTGCGTCCTGCTACAAAAGTCTGCATAGCTGCCGGAATTACATGTAAGGAAGAATTTATAAAAACACGTACTGTAGAACAGTGGAAAAAAGAAATGATTCCAGATCTTGGTAAAATTCCGTGTATTTTTGTTTTAGGAAAATAATTTAATTTTTTTTTCAAAAAACTTCCTTTTTTTTCATTTTAAAACAATATTATATTTGAACTCTCTTAATGATTTTTTAATCATTTTAATTATCTTATTGTCTTAAGTGACTGGAGGAATATGCGTAAATTTTTACTTTATGTTTTATGTGCAGGACTTTTTTTGTTTTTATCTTGTGATAAGGATTTAAATTCTTATGATGATGAAATTAAGATTGTTACCTGGAATGTTCAGACTTTTTTTGATGCAGAAGTTTCTGGAACTGAATATTCTGATTTTATTAAAAATAAAAATTGGAATAAGGATGTTTATTTAAAAAGAGTAGAACGCTTATGCAGTTTTATGAAAACTATTGATGCTGATGTTTTTGTTTTTGAAGAAATTGAGAATGAAAATGTAGTTTTTGATATTAGTAATATGTTGTGTAATGGTTCATCTTTTGGTAAGAGTGATTTTCAGTTTTCGAGTTTTTGTAAAAAAGATGATAGCGCTATTGGATGTGCTGTTTTTTCGAAGTTTGAGTTAAAAAATATAAAGTGTCATTTTCTTGATGTTCAGGTGTTTGAAAAGGTACAGCCTTCGATGAGATATCTGATGCAGGTTGATGTATTTACGGGTAAAAAGGATGTGCGATTATTTGTAAATCATTGGAAATCGAAAGCGAATGAAGACGGTCTTTCTGAAGTATGGCGTGATTGGCAGGAGTCTGTGCTTGCATTACAAATTCGAGATTCTGTTGATGAAGATGATTGTAAAAGAATTATTCTGTGTGGAGATTTTAATCGGGATTTAGATGATTTCGTTAAATCTGATGAGTTTGATGATGAAGATGTTTTTTTACGTGGAGCGGGATTTGGTAAAAGTGATTCAGTCATTGTTAAAACTTCATGGAATGATAATCCGATTGGTAGTTATTATTACAATGAGTCCTGGGAAAAAATAGACCAGATTTTTTTGTATGGTGACTGTGATTTGCTTTCGTTTGAAGTTCTGGCGTATTCGCCATGGGCAGATGAAAGTGGTATTCCGATTGAATTTAAGATTTATAATGGTGAAGGGTTTTCAGATCATCTGCCGTTAATGGCAATTGTCAGGCTTGAATAGGATTTTTTTTAACAAGGAACAGATATTCTTTTACGTGGATTTCGCGGTCGCAGAGATTGCGTGAGCCTCGGAAAGTATTGTACTGTGATTCAAGAACCTGGACGTTTCCACATTTGGATAACAGTTCAATCATCTGTTCTTTTGTTAAAAATCCTTCTGAATTAAATGAGATAAGAATATATTTTGCTTTGATGTTTTGTACAAGAGAATAAAATGCATCCTGAACTTTTTTCTTTTTGTTATATTCAGAACGATGCCAGTCTTTTGGTATACCGGAAACTCTACTTATAAGTTCTTCATCAGGTCGTTTGTATTTTGCAATTAAGTTCAGCATAAAATAATTAGAACCGTATGGATGCTGGTTATAAGGAGGGTCGAGATATGCTAAATCAAAAGGTTCTCCGTTGTTTAATGAATACAATTCATCTTGTAAAACTAATTCGTTTGCATTTTGATTAAAAACCTTTGACGGACAGCTAAAATTTGAAAATACAGGCATTTTTATTTTTATTTGTCCCATTATTCTTGAAAGTGCGTTTTTCCCGTTTCCGCCAAACTGTCCGGTTTTTGTTTTTGAGTTTTTATAAAATCCTTTAAAAATTCCAGCTGTATTTGCGTGAATGGATGCTTCGCTTAATAAAGGTGCAATAAAAAAATCTTTATATTTTTCAGGTATTTCTTTTTCTATAAGTTGTCTTGCAATATCAAGATAGTTGGCATTATACGGAGTATAAAAACAACGTTCTTCTTTTTTAATATTGTTTATATCATCTGGTGAATAAAGTTCAGAAATAAAACCAGGTTCTTTATATATGCCGTTTTCTTTATCTTTTTCTAAAGCAAGCATTTTTTTATTAATTTTATCGTCCAGCTTTGAAAACAAATCTGCGAGTTCTGATTTTTCTGAATCAGTTAAATTTGAAAGGTAACACCTGTTTATAATGCACGAATATTCTTCTAAATCATTTACTGTTATATTGGAAGAAAATTGTTTTAAATAACGTGCAACTATTCCGCTTCCAGAAAAAATATCCAGACATGAAAGTTTATCTTTATTTAAATCTTTTTTTACAATATTCAATGCCTGTTCAATAAATGGTAAAAGAGCACGTTTGTTACCGATATAAGTTATGAGTTGTGATTCTAAATATTGTTTATCTTCTGTTATAACTTTCACTTTTTTCTCTTTTATTGCTGTTGTATATTTGCATTGATATTTTTCATTTTATCATAAAAATCTGGAAAAGATATTTTATAACATTCTGCGTCTTCTATTATAACTGAATCATTAGGTTTTAGTCCAAGGGCAAAGCATGTAAAAGCCATGGCAATTCGATGGTCTTTAAAAGAACTTACTGTTCCTCCGTGTAATTTACAGTTGTTACCATTTATATAAATTGTTTCATCTTTAATTTTAATATCGGCACCGAGTTTTATCAGCTGACTGCACATTGCCTGAACTCTGTCAGTTTCTTTTTTTCTGCAGATAGATATTTCTTTTATGATTGTATTACCTTTTGTAAAACATGCTGTAACTAAAAGAATACAGATTGCATCTGGAATGTCGGAAATATCAATTGTTAAAGGTTTGTTTTTTGTTTTTAGTTCAGATTTTTTTATTATAAGAAGATTGTTTTTTTTGTCAGTCTTAATTTTTGCTCCGATTGATTTTAGAATTTTAAGAATGATTCTGTCACCTTGTGTTTTAGAAAAATCTACGTTTCTGATTGTAATTTGTGACTGTGTAATTAAAGCGGCAACTAAAGGAAATGCAGCACTTTCCCAGTCACCAGGAATTTCTTTTACAAAAGAAGAAAGTTTTCCTTTTCCTGAAATTTTTATTTTTTTATAATCTGATGATAATCTTGTTTTTACATTACATTCTTTCAGCCATAAGGATGTCATTTTTAAGTACGGTGTTTCTTTTGGATTTGTAAGATTGATGTAGAATTTCTTTTTGGTTAATGCAGCTGCCATCATAAATCCACTGATATATTGAGATAAGGAACCTTCTGTAACTAAAGTTTTATCTAGATTTACCGGTCCGCGTACTGTGATTGGACAATAATCTTGAACTGTAGAAACTTCTGCACCCAGCTGTTTTATTGCACTTGCAAGATGATTTACGGGGCGTTTTTTTATTGATTCATCGCCTGTAAATGTAAAACTGCCTGGAAGTGTAGAAAGAATGGGAATTAAAAAATATAAAAGCGAGCCGGAATTTTGAACATCGATTATTTTTTGTGGAAGGTGAAGATTTTTACCGGCACCTTGTATTTCAAAAATGATAGAATCATCCTGTTTTTTCTCTGTTACTTCTGCGCCTATCTGTTTAACTGCCTGTATTGTAGAAAGAACGTCATCACTTAAAAGAGGATTAATAATGCAGCTTGTACCTTCGGCGATTGCACTTAAAATAAAAGCTCGAATTGTATGACTTTTTGATGACGGAATTGTAATTGTACCTTTTAAATTTGATGAAGTAACTAGAAAATTCATTAAATGTATTTTATCAGAATTTGATGATACAGAAAAGTATTTTAATAGTTTTGATTTTCTGTTAGAATAGTATTTATGATTAAACGCGCAATTATTCATGTTGAAAATATAACTGGATTAATTCCTTTTTCTAAGTTTCTTGTTGACAGCGGATGGACTTTGTGTTCTGCAAATAAAACAGAAGAATTTTTAAGAGAAAATGGAATCCCTGTTGAACGTGAATCTGCTCTTGTAGAAAATTCTCACTTTTTAACTGATACGACTGCTTTAATAAGACAGATTCTTAATACAAAATATGTTGAAGAGGAAGAAGAACAGTCTGCAGAAAAAAATAATTGTAATGTTTTTCTTGTTTGTATGAATGTAAAGCCATTTTTTGAAAAAAAGATGACTGGAGAAAAATATAAAAAGATTTCTAAACCGTTTAGTTTTTATATATCTACGTTAATACGAAATTCATTTGTTAATCATGAAAATATTTTAATTCTGACTGATCCGGAAGATTATGATGAAGCGATGATTCAGATTAAAACAAAAAATATTACACCTCAGTTTAGAACATATCTTGCTGCAAAGGCTTTGAATCTTGTTTCTGCTTATGATTCTGGAATTGCTAATTCAGTTTTAATGGATCCTAAATGGAATAATGAATTTACAAAATATCTTACTTTTCCTTTTATAAAACAGAGTGAACTTAAATCTGGCGCAAATATTAATCAGAAGGCGAGTGTTTACAGAATACCAGACGATACTGGTGCTGTAAGTAGTTTGAACGAAATTCAAAAAGACGAACTTGATTATAATACTGTTTGTGATGTTTGTAATGCATGGGAAATTATCAGTTCGGTTTATGAAAATCTAAAGAATCAGTATACAGTAAAAAGTGTAAATGCTGACGGTTATAATTTTACGACACAGTTTACACCGTTGACTGGAACTGTTTTTACAATTGCGATTAAATTTAAAACGATTCTTGGAGCGGCACTTTCTACTAATATTAAAGAATCGTTCGAAAAAACATATAATTTTAATACTGATAAAATCAGTGATGTAATAATTGGATGTAGTGCAGTTGTTGATGAAAATGCAGCATCAGAAATGATAAAGTATGAATTAAAAGCAATTGTTGCACCAGATTTTACAGAAAAAGCAAAAGAAATTTTATCTGCAAATAATAAAATCAAATTAATTCCTACTGCAAAAATTACCAGCTCTAAATATGATTTACAACTGGTAAACGGCGGACTTTTGTTCCAGATGAGAGATTCTGTTATTTTTGATCAGTGGTATATAAAAACAAAAAACAGACCTTCTCAGCAATTTACTGATGAAATGGCTTTTGGAATGATGCTTGCCATGAATTCAAAAACTTATTCAGCAGTTCTTGTAAAAGACAATGCAGTTGTAGGAATATCTCAATCATGTAAATATGCAGAAAAGGCGGTTTCTCTTGCTTATGAAGAGGCAAAAGAACTTGCAAAAAAAGATAAAAAAGTTGCAGATGTATTAATTTGTGATACAGAACTTAAACTTTGTGATTCTATTAAGGAATTGATTAAAAACGGTTTAAGTGCAATTATTCAGACTGGCTGTACACAAGATGATAAAGAATTTATTGAATATTGTAATGAGCATAATGTAGTCATGGTATATACATTAATGTCTCATATATCATATTAGTTTTAGAGGTTTTTATGTTATATAGTTTGGGTGTGTTTTTACAACAGTATTGGGGACCTGCACGTCTTTTATGTTCTTATACAGTTTTAATAGGACTTGCACTTTTTACAGGTTATTTTGCTGTATATAAAATAATTCCAAAGTTTTACGATAAACTTCCTCATGATAGAGGTCGTGAATTTACTTTAAAAGATAACGCTGAAGCAGCAAAGGGAAAGCCTACTGGTTCAGGAATAGTTTTTATTTCAATCTTTGTTATAATCTGTATTCTGTTTGTACCAATGAGCTGGACTCGTGCATTAATTATAGTTTTAACTTGGCTTACAATGCTAACCGGTTATCTTGATGATAGAAGTATAACAAGCTGGGGCGAATATTTAAAAGGTGCACTTGATCTTGCTTTGAGTGTTGCTGCTTCTTTTATTCTTTATTATGGATTAAAACAGCTTTCTGCAGACGGTACTGTTAAATTCTGGATACCTTTTGTATCACATGAAATTGTTATTAATCCTGTTGTTTATATTATTTTATCAACTGTTTTATTATGGGCTTCTATTAATACGACAAATTGTACAGATGGTGTAGACGGTCTTTCTTCAACATTGGTTTTAATAGCTTTAATTACTCTTGGAATTATCTTTTACTTTATTTTAGGTCATGTTGATATTGCAGAATATCTTCTTGTTCCACATTTTGCAGCTGGAGCAAACTGGGCTATCATGATTTTTGCAATGGCCGGTGTTGTTATGGGGTATTTGTGGCACAATGCTTTCCCAAGTAAATGTCTTATGGGAGATGCCGGAAGCCGTGCTTTAGGATTTTTTATTGGTGTTTGTGTAATGGCTTCTGGTAATCCATTTTTATTCTTTGCAACTTCGACAATGATTTTTGTTAATGGCGGAATGGGATTATTAAAAGTATTTTTGCTTCGTTTCTTTAAAATTAAAATTTTTGAAAATATCCGTTTTCCATTGCATGATCATATGAGAAAAAATCGCGGATGGTCACCAACTCAGGTTTTAATCAAATTTATGATTTTACAGATTTTAATTACTGTTGGTGTTTTAGGAATTATCTTAAAGATTCGTTAATTATCTGAATAATTCTATCAATGTTAGAGCATCTTTAATCAGGTTGTCGATTATACAATATTCGTTTGGTTCGTGTGCCTGATCATCTAAGGTGCTCCATACTACTGCATCAATTCCTTCACGTCTAAATTCTGCACCAACTGTACCGCCGCCGATTCCAATAAATTTTGGTTCAAGATTGTGAACTTTTTTAATTGCCGCTGCAAGTTTTTGAGCTACAGGTGCATTTATAGAAGTTGCAGGACTTTCTGATTTTTGTGGAGTTGTATATTCAACTTTTACGTTGTATTTTTCTTCTATTTCTTTACAGCATTTATCAACTTTTACCAAAACTTCTTCCAGAGAATAGCATGGTAAAATTCTACAGTCCATACAGAACCAGTCTTCTCCTGGGATTATATTTATGCTGTCTACATTTTTTGCACGTTTTGTTGGCTGGAATGTTGAATAATCTGGTTCAAATAAACTGTCTTTTTTATTAAATACATTTTCCAGATTGTGAAGTTTTAAAGATAAATCACAGGCTGCAAGACATGCATTTGCACCATTATCTGGTCTACTGCCATGTGTTTGTTTTCCAATAACATGAACGTTTAACCACAATAAATTTTTTTCTGCTATTTCTATTGTACGACCTTCTTTATCTCCACCATCTGGAATATAAATCAAATCATTTTTACGGAACAAATTTGTATTATGAATAAGATGAATTGTTCCGTAAGTGCTACCATTTTCTTCATCAGCTACGAACAAAAGTTTTACTGTTGAAGTTGGTTTTAAATTATTTTTTATATAATACAAAGCAGCAAAAACGGCAGAACATAATCCCTGCTGATTATCTTCGACGCCGCGTCCATAAAGTTTTCCATCTTTTTCTACAACTTTCCATGGATCTGTTTGCCACAAAGATAAATCTCCAGTTGGAACAACATCAATATGCGCCATTACCCAAATATGCTGATTATCATCTAAACCTGGAATCGTTACTACTAAAGAAGGTCTTACGCCAGAACTTACTCTTTTATCTGGAACTTCAAATCTTTCTATATTGTTAAAACCTTTTTCTTTAAGCCAGGATTCTAATGCGTCACATTTTTTAGATTCACCGTCGCCATTTCCTTCTGGAGCGATTGCTGGAATTGAAGTTAAAAGTGTCTGTAATTCAATAATATCTTTTTTGCAATTATATAAAAAATCTTTGTCTGTCATCATAAAACCTCAATTAATTTTTAAAATTTTTTAAAACTAATTAACTTTTGTAATATTTATTTTTCGTAAACTAAAAAAATCTCTATAAAAAAAAGCTCTGTCTTGTAAAAAATCTTTTTGTCCATTTATTCTTCTTAAAGATGAAAGATTCACTTGTGATTTTCTCCCGGATGATTCAATTTATTTCTCAATAGATTCATTATATAAATTATAAGCATCATAATAATTTAGATAAACACAATCTGGGCTTTTATAATTATAAACTATACCCCAATATAAATCTCCGTTATCATTATCATACATTATATCAAAAAGATTATATGAATCAAAAAAATGGAAAGATAAACCTTCAAAAACTGTATTATCATCAGTAGATTCTTTTTTCGAAATTAATTTTTCTAAATCTTCTTTAGATAAATTATATTCATCTTTTAAATTTTTATTTAATTTTATATAATTTTCAAAACCATCTAAATCCCAAATAAAAAAGTAATCTAAACCTGAAACAACAGAACCTACTATCAATTTTTTTTCTTCTTGCTTTTGAAAAAAATATTTATCTTTATTTTTTACTAATTGTAAATCTGAACAAACATGAGGTTTATTTTGATCTAACATTTCTTTTATAAAAGGAATTTGTAAGAGATTTTCTTTTGTATAAACAGATAAATCATTTTCTCCTGTTACTTCATTATTCTTATACAAAATAAGTTCTTTTACAGGACTTTTTGATTTTACAATGTGACAAATAATATCTTTCATTGGTAAAAAAAGAGAATTTACATAATCCGACGCACAATAATCATAATCTATCTGAATTGCAATTGTATCTTCATCAGACCCCATCCTTAATCCGTATGATACATCTTTATCTAAAAGCTGTTCCAAATATACATCCATATCTGAATTATAGAATTCTGCATTATCGTAATTTTTTGGAGTTTCTATATAAATTTTGTAACCAAAATAACCAGATAATGAAAATAAAACGATTCCAGCTAACATTCCAATAACACATATTCTTTTTGAAGGATTTGCAAAACATACTTTGCGTTCAACATCATCAATCTGTTTATCTAAATGAATATAAACTACAAGATATTTTACAAGCATAAGAATGCCAGAAATAAAAAAAGTAACTAACATTGTTAGCATTGGCAAATTCCATGTTTCAGATTTAAAAATTACTATTAAAGGAATAATTGAAGCAACAATATAAATTACTTTAAGGTTTTTTGAAAAACGCTCACTTTGGAAAAATATAGGTTTAAAATCTGAATTACGTTTCTTTTCCTCTTTAAAATCGAAAAAAGGAGCAATAAACAAAGATAAGCTGTAATAAAAACAAAAACAACCAATAAAAAGTGTTTTTGGATAATATTTGCTTTCTTTTATGATATAAAGAACATTAAAACCTATTAAAGCAACACCAATAATAAAAAGAAGAATAACAGTACTAAATTTTGTATTACTTTGTTCTTCTTTTTTATTGTCTTTTTTTTCATTATCAATACTATTCTGTAAAGATTCTTTTAATTTTTCCATATCATTATAGTTATCATTTTCCATAACTTTTTTCTTTCACTTACTTTTTTTATAAATACTATTTATAAACTTCCCATGTAGTTTTTACTAATGTATCTACATCAGAATATTTTGGTTCCCATCCAAGTTTTTCTTTTGCCATTTTATAAGTAGCATATAAACTTGCAGGATCTCCAGGACGACGTGGTGCATCTTCTGCTTTAATTTCTTTTCCAGTAATGCGGCGAGAAGCTTCTATTAATTCTTTTACTGTAGTACCATTTTCTGTTCCAAGATTTAATTTTAAACTTTCGTTATTTCTTGTGATGTAATCTAAAGCCATAACATGAGCACGTGCTAAATCTGTAACGTGAATATAATCGCGAATACAAGTTCCGTCTCTTGTATCATAATCTGTACCAAATACTTTAAGTTCACGCTGTCCTAAAGCTGCTTCCATAATTCTTGGAAGTAAATTCTGTGGATTCTGTTCAAGACCACGGATTTCTCCATCTGGATCATAACCTGCGGCATTAAAATAACGTAAAGCCGCAAACTTAAGACCTTTAAGCTGATCGTACCAAGTCATGTAACGTTCAATTTCGAGTTTTGTAAATCCATAATAATTAATTGGATTTTGTGGATGATTTTCATCCATTGGTAAATACTGAGGTTCACCAAAAGTTGCAGCAGAAGAACTGAAAATCATTTTTTTACAATTATATTTCATTGCAGAATTTAAAATGTTTAATGTACCAGTGATATTGTTTACAGAATATTTTTCTGGTTTTTCCATTGATTCACCGGCTGCTTTAAAAGCTGCAAGATGAACAAATGCATCAAATCCTTTTTCAAAAGCTGCATCTAAATCTGCAGGGATTAAAATATTTCCATATATAAATTCGTTCTGTGGAAAAAGATTGCATCTTAAACCGCTGGAAAGATTGTCAAAAACAGTAACTTTGTGTCCAGCTTTCATCATTTCTTTTACAACGTGGCTTCCAATATATCCGGCTCCACCAATTACTAAAACTTTCATTTTCTACATCCTTTTGTTTAGTTATTAACTATAAAATGTAATCGTATATTATCATATAAATGATTAATTGTTAATTAATAGTTTTCTTATTATTTTTTGCTGTATTTTTTTGCAAAATAAAATGAATATCCAATTATTATTAAGGCAACCATTATTCCTGCTAAAAGACCGCATAATCCGCCTAAAGAGTGTCCGTTGTCAAAGTTTGTAAATCCGTATGGATAATACATCTGCCATAAATCTTGTGGAATTGAACCGCCGTTTAATTTTCTTGTTACCAAGGCTCTGATTATAACACCTGCCCAGTAAAAGAAAGGTACAACAAGGGCAAGAAATGGATATGATATTTTATAAGAGTTTTTTTCATCATAAAGAATTGAGTCTGTAACTGTAAAAATCGGAAGCAAGAAGTGTTTAAAAGTTCCGCCTGCAGTCCAGTATGATGACATCCATATTTTTTCCGGTAAAACTAAAGCTGACATTACGAAAGTTGCAATCAGCATCATATCTGCACAAAATTTTATTAAAATATTAATTTGTGGTGATTTTGCATCATCTTTTATAGTAGAAATTAATGATAAAACAGCAGCTAAAGCTCCAAGCCAGACTGACCAGCTTGTAAAAAAGAGTGTTACAGGACGATTGTCCCCGCCTAACACTGTAAGATGGTCTTTTAATGTTAAAAATGTTGCAATTAACGCAACGATTGTCCAGATGATTCTGAAAATAAGTCTAAAATTCTTTTTCATTTATATATTCCTTTTATGTTATCAATTTTACATCGTTTATTGGAAAATTTAAACTATAGTTTTTTTAACATTCTACTTGACAACTAAGCACCTTTATTTTAATGTTTAAAGATACACATAAATTATTAATAAAAAACATAAGGTTAGACAAATAATTTATGGAGGAGATTCTATATGTTTTTAACAAACATCAAAAACAGTTCTAAACTGATTTTGGCTTTGTTATGTGTTAGTTTGTTCGGTGCACAGGCTTTCGCAAAATCTAAGTCAGATTTAGTTAAGGAAGAGGCTGGTTATTATTACGGATATGGTAAAGCCGCAACTAATGAAGAAGCTTGTTTTATTGCAAAGAAAGATTTAATTGAAACAGCTTTGACTTCTACTTTGCGTCTTACAAATCCAGAAGCAGACCGTATCAGTGTTAGTGAAGATTTGATAAAAGCAAGATTTGCTGATATTAAACCATTCCAGCAAAGTAAAAATGGATTATCTGTAACTTATAGAATTAGAGTTTCAGAATGGGAAAAAGATGAAAAAAATTATGCAGCAAAGCTTCGTACTGAATTAGCACCACTTTATGAAGTATTGGCAGCAAAAGGAAATAGTGGCGTTAGAATTCAAAAAGCAATTGCTATTTTAAACAAACTTGCAGAAATTGGAGAATCAGATCTTTTAACAATGCAGGAAAAAGGTACAGAATTATATTCTCAGAAAGTACAGAGTATTTGTACTTTAATCTTGGAAGAATTATCATTCTCTTTCTCTGCTAAAGATCAGATTATTCAGAATGGAACATCTATTACAGTAACTGTAAAAGATGCTGCTGGAAAAGCAGTTTCTGACATGCCTTTAAAAGCAGTATGGGAAATGCCATATCTTTCTATTTCAACTGATGATTCAGAAATTGCAGAAGTAGTTTCTTATGTAACAACAAATGCTCAGGGAAATGCAGTTATTGATTATCCAATAGCTGATGAATACAAAAATAAAATTGTAAATCTTAACGTTTCTGCAGCTTTTGTAACTGATGAAAATCCTTCTACAACAATGAGAATCCTTCAGAATCAGTCAATTGTTGATGCAAGATATTTATATATCACAAGCGTTAATGATTTCTTCGCTTCTGTAAATGTAGCAGCAGGTAACTATACAGTTGGTTCTATTCCATCTGATATAAGAGCAAATCCAAAAGAAGCAGCTCGTTCTGCTAAATTAAAAGGTTTTGCAATTTCTGTAACTCCTGTTACAAACTATGAATATGCAGCTTATGTATTCATTAATCGTTTTGATACAGAACCTGAATATTTCAGCAATACAGATTATAATCAGGCATTACAGCCTGTAATTGGTGTTTCTGTAGCAGATGCAGAAGCATACGCAAAATGGCTTTCAGAACAGCTTGGAGCAACATATCGTCTTCCAACTGATGATGAATGGGAAGTAGCAGCTCGTGCAGGAACAGACTATATTTATCCATGGGGAAATGATGATCCTTCTAAAGCTAAGAAGGCAAATTACAAGGGTAACGGAAAATGTAAAAAAACATCACCTGTAGGAACTTTTGCAGACAGTACAAATGCATGGGGTCTTGTTGATATGGCTGGTAACGTTTGGGAATGGACTAACAATGCCAGAGATGAACAGGATGATTCAGTAAAACGTACTGTAAAAGGTGGTTCTTGGATGGATGGTCCTATCGATCTTAGAATTTCGAACTATAAAAACTTAGAGAAAGATGGTCAGTATCCAGATGTTGGATTCCGTCTTGTTAAAGAGGTGACAAAATGAAAAAAATTGGATTATTAGTTATTTCAATCATTACATTATTGTTCGTATCTTGTGAAACAACTGGTGGTGTTAATGATAAAGACCCTGATGTAATTCGTGGTGCAACTGTATGGAATTCAAGAGATCCTTCAGCTGCTAAAGCTTATTGGGCAGAAATTAAAGATTCTGCAAAACAGAAGAAATATTTAAATTATATTACTTTATATGAAGCAGGTCTTAATGCTCTTAATAGCACAGACGGTGTAAAAAACGAAGCAAAATTACTTTCTGCTTGTAATACAGCAATTAATAAATTTAATCAGATTGACCCTGGTCTTAAATTACCAGCTAGTACTTGTGCTAAAGGTGCAAAACTTGCAGCAGGTCGTATCGATAATCTTTTAGCTGCTGAAAAAGTAAATGAAGCTTCTACAATGTATAACAATGCAGTTAAACTTTATGGTAAACATGAATCTTTAGCAGCAATTGAAAAAGAAGTTAATGTTTGTAAACAGATTGCAGCTAAAAAAGCATCAATCATTGCTCAGACAGAAAAAGCAAATGCAATGGACAACTTTGAAGCAGCTGTTGCTTCTTATGATCAGATTTTAGCTAGTGTTACTTCTGCAGAAGCTGAAGTAGATTCTCTTGCTAAAAACTCAGGTGCAGCTAATTCTGCTGGTGTTATTGGATGTCAGAAAGGTTTCAGAAAAGTTCGCCAGGATGTAAAAGTTCAGCGTGAAGTTCTTTTCCGTGATAAGATTTATGAATTCAAAAATCGTTTCGGTGAAGAATTTGCTCGTCAGCCAACAGGTCCAGGTTCTGGAAAAAATGGTGCTTATACAAACGAAGAAATCCTTGCACACTATAAATCTGTAGAAAGCAACATGAACAAAATTTATGATGAACTTATTGCTTTCTCTGAAAAACATCCTACTGATGTAACAGAAAGTGTATTGAATGATATTAAAGCTCAGAAAAATGACCTTAATAATAAAATCGCTCAGGTAAACAGAGAAATTGCTAATGCAAAAGAAATTGCAAGCCGTGGTAAAACTGTAATGCCTTTAATGATTGGTTTATTCAACCCAGTTCCAGGTACTTCTGCTAATGACAAGAAGAGTCGTCCTGCTAAATTCAGTGCTACTGGTGCAAAAACAGATGAATACTGGTGGGGTATGGTTTCTATCCCTAAAGGACAGATGAATGACCTCGTAATTACATTAAAAGATAACAGAACTGTAAGAGTATTCAATCAGAATACTAAGAGCGGTAAATTAATCGAAAAGAACGGTCTTAAAGATTTAGTAAGCAGATCTTCTCGTGTAGGAAATTCTTGGCCTGTATTAAATGCAGGATCTCAGTTAAATGGTTCTAACTATTACTTTGAAGTACAGAAAGGTAAAACAGACAGCTATTCTGGTGAAGTTGTAGTTTATAGTTCATTCATTACAAGGGTACGTTAATTATGAAATTTAACTTGAAAAATAAAAAAAGCTTATTAGCTATTATCATTGGTGCAGTTGTAATTATTGGTGCAATTGTTGGACTTATTATTTGGAAAGCAGCTCCTAAAGGAATGGTTGTTGCTGTTTCTAACTTACCAGATTCTTTGAATCCAGTTTTGGAACAGAACACATCTGCTTTAAATACAGACGAATTAATTTTTGATGGTCTTACAAACTTTGAAGTAGATCAGGAAACTGGTAGACTTTATACAGAACTTGCTCTTGCAGAAAGCATTGAACAGGATCCATCAGATAAAAAAACATATACAATTCTTCTTCGTGATGTAAACTGGCACGATGGTACACCAGTAACAGCAGAAGACGTTATATATTCTTACAATGCATATATCTTAGAAGAAAATAAATCACCAAAACGTGATTATATTATGTCTTTTATAGAAAGTGCAGATGTAATTAATGACAATACAGTAGAAATTGTATTCAGAAATCCTATGCCAGAATTCCGTGCATATCCAGTTCTTACATTCAAGATTATTCCTTGCCGTTACAATGGTCAGGATATGGATGTAAATTTACGTGAAGGTGATAATGAACGTAGATTTGCTACAGAACCAATTGGAACAGGTCCTTTCAAATTAAAGAGCTGGGAAATTGGTAAATGGCTTACATTTGATGCAAATGGTAACTATTTCAAAACAGTTCCACAGGCAGATTCACTTGTAATGAAGAGAATTATTGACCCTATCGTTCGTATGAACGAATTAAGAAAAGGTCGTGTAAATGTAGTTCTCGAAACAAATCCAATGGATCACGATACAGTTACAAAAATTTCTAAAGTTAATATCAGTTCATTTATGCCATATGCTTTCTATGATGTTGTAATTAATACAAAATTACTTTCTAAGAAAGAAGGTCGTCAGGCATTATCTATGGCTTTAAATAGAGCTGATCTTGTTCCTGGTATTACAGATAAAGAAGAAGGTATTGTATTAAATTATGGTGCTTTCCCATCAAATCTTTTCCAGGTAACAATTCCTGAATATATTAATGATCCACTTCCAGATCCATTCCCACAGGATTTAAAACAGGCTAAAAAACTTGCTAAAACTGGAGATATTTCTGGACAGAACATCAATCTTATTTATCCAGATTCAATGGGTGATTTTGGTAAAGAACTTGCAGAAGGTCTTGCAAAACAGCTTAATGAACTTGGTGTAAATGTTGAAGTTAAACGTACTGGTGATCAGGTATTTAAACGTATGGTATATAAAGAAGGTTCTTATGAATT
>CALAUH010000346.1 GCA_937892225.1 uncultured Treponema sp. | reverse complement strand
TATTATCAATACATCTGAAATCTGATTGTATCCACTTTCTGGATCAACAACCAAACCACCTTTTAATAGAATCATCTGTTTCCTCCAAAATACACTTAAATATTATACTACAAACCCTTATTTGACACCACAAATTGCATGTTATAAAATTTTATAAGAACTCAACAACTAAAGGGGAATCAAATGATTAGAATTATTATTATCGGGGTTAGTTGCTGAAACATTACCAGCACTAAAAACTAAAAATAACAACAATAGCAACAATAATTGCAACTGTCACAATAAGTTCGAAGCAAAGCAATATTTTGTTTTCAATTGCATCACTTTTGTTTACATTATAAATTGATTTTCCAATAATGCACAACCAAACTATTCCAATTAACGAGAAAATCTTTTTGGTTTCAATTTTTGTTATTAAACAATCTGTAAAAATTCCTGATATTAAGAACGCTGCTCCTCCAATCATCAATGAAATTGGAAAGAAAATTTCTGTGTGAAAAGCAAACTCAAAAGTTCTAATGGCTCCAAAACTTAAAAAGTTAGCAAATGTCATTGCAAAAAAACCAATGTTGTTACATTTTCCCTGGAACAAAATCTGTCGTTCATCAGCACCGCCATTTTTAGTTTTTTTACTGTATACTACAGCAAAAATTATACATAAAATTGATACTAAAACATAAATACCAAAAGTAAGCATAGATTTAAATTCATTCATAATTATTTCTCCTAAAATTTTATTTTCAATTGAACCATGCTTAATATCAAGATATATTTATGTTGTAAGCGTTAATCATTAAACGCAGGAAATATCGAAGATTCATTAAATCCATACATAGCAAAAGAGCAGGCGATAAAAATGTCAAAGAAAAAACAAATCTGCTCAATTAAGAAAAATCACATAAATGAGAAAGAAACAGATTTAAAAACAAAATTTTGTATGGAGTGTAAATCTTGGTTTTGTAAATGAAAGATTTATTAACTGCAATAAAACTTCAAAATCCTTATTGTTAGAAGAACCTTTTATAACATTTGAAGTATCAAAAATGTTGAAATTCAAACTTACCTGTTTATCTAATAATAATTTTTGAAGTTCAACATTATTAAAATCACCAAAACCAGATAAACTTGCATAATTTAACATAATTTGTGATGAAGGAAATTCTTTTTCTGAAAAATAATTTGATCCAAATCTACTAAAACCGTTTATTCTGATTAAATCTTTTTCATACTTAGTTTTTTTACAGATTAATTTAATTCCATTTTCAAAAGTATATTCTGTTGTTCCTAAATTAGAATTTTTTTCTGTAGAAATAATTTTACCTTTTATTGCAGGTTTATCCATTAAAGATGATTTAATTTTATTTTCTGTATAATTTTCAATTTCCTGATTCTGATAATTTTTCCAGATATCAAGAATTTCTTTTTCTGAAACTTTTTCTTTATAATTTTCAGGTAATAAAATTAACATTCTATTACCATTTTCTTTAAAGTGTTTTTGAGCATCAGATAAAATTTCTTCTTTTGTAATCTGATTAACAAATTTCTTTGTCAATTTTACTGAATTATCTGTACTAATAACCGGTGTATTATAAAGAATTCCATTTACAATCTGAGAAGCTAAATCACTTGAACTGATATTATTTTTATTTTTAAGAGTTAAATCTGCATTTGATAAAAGTAATTTTTTAACACGATCTAATTCTTCATCTGTAATTCCAAAATTACATATTCTTGTATATTCATCAATCATTTTTTTAATTGATGAAATAAGCTGTCCTTCTTTTGGAACAAAATTTACATAATCATAATGAGATGTTTTTGAATAATCTATTGCGCCGCTTCCAGATAACAACCATACTGCATCTGGTGAATTAGTAATTTCCTGTAAACGCTGATTAAAAATATATGTAAATAAAGTCAAAGAAATATTTTCTCTATATTGAGCTTCTGTTCTAATTTGTGAATAATCTTCTACTCTACTGAAAATATCAACTTCACAATTAGGCATTTCTTTATCTTTTAAAATTTTAATTACTTTTTCATTAGAATTAGGAACTAAAAAATCCGGATGATTTACCATTTCTTCTGATTTAGAAATAACATTCATTGTATTTTTAATTTCTTTTTCCAAAACAGAAGGATTAATATCACCTACTGCAACAATAGACATAAATTCTGGTCTATACCATTTCTGATAAAAATCAACAACACGGTCTCTTGAAATATTTTCTATAATTTTCATATCACCGATTGGTAATCTTTCTGCATATTTGGAATCTTTTAAGATTAATTCAACAAGAGAATCTCTTATACGACCGCTTACTCCCTGATTTATACGCCATTCTTCTTTAATAACACCACGTTCTTTATCAAGTTCTTCCTGTTCAAATGTTACAGAACAAGCCCAGTCTCTTAAAACTTGTAAACTTTTAGTTAAAATTTCAGGATTATCAGCTGGAATTTCAAGCATATAAACAGTTTCTTCAAAAGATGTATAAGCATTTACTTCTGGTCCAAAAGCCATACCAATTGATTCAAAATAATCAACGATGGCACTTTTCTTAAAATTTTCAGTACCATTAAAACACATATGCTCTACAAAATGAGCAACACCTTTTTGATCATCTTCTTCCATATTTGAACCTGCTTTTACAACAAGTCTTAAAAGAATACGATTTTCCGGATGTGAATTCTTTAATACATAATAAGACATTCCATTTTCCAAAGTCCCATTTTTAATTGAAGAATTCCATTTTAATAATTTATCATTTTGTGCTGAAATACTTGCTGTAAAAGCAAATAACATTAAAAATGAAATTACAATTTTTTTAATAGTTTTCATTTTTTCTCCTATAGATTTTTAGTTTACAAAATTTAAAATTTTGTCATTTATATAATAACAAATATATTAAACTTTCGTAACTGTTTTTAAATCTTGTAGAAAAATTTTTTTATCTTTATAATAACAATAAACAAAATTTGGAGTCATTTTATGCTTAATGAAACAGAACTTTCTAAAAAGACAATATTTTCTTTTGAAGTCTTTCCACCAAAAAAAGATATGCCTATCGATACAATTTTTTCTACTTTAGACCAGTTAAAAGATTTAAATCCAGATTTTATTTCCGTTACATTTGGTGCAGGTGGCAGTTCTAATTGTGATAATACAGTCGCAATAGCAAAAAGAATCAAAGAAACATGTAAAGTTGAATCTGTAATTCATATGCCTTGTATAAATATGACTAAAAATGATGCACAGCATGTATTAGAAGAATTTCAGAAAGCTGATATTGATAATATTTTAGCTCTGCGTGGTGATCGTGTAGAAGGAAAAGAACCTTGTACAGATTTTAATCATGCCAGTGATTTAATCAAATTTATTAAAGATTTTGATTCAAAAAGAACTGATGGAAAAAAATTCAATATTTTAGGCGCATGTTATCCTGAATTACATCCTGAATCTTCTTCAGTTTTTAGTGATATTAATTTTTTAAAACAAAAAGTTGATTCTGGTGCTTCTCATTTATTATCACAATTATTTTTTGACAATGAACAATTTTACAGATTTTTAGAAAGATGTAATATAAAAGGAATTAATGTTCCAATAGAAGCAGGAATTATGCCTGCAACTAATAAAAAATCAATAGAACGTATGGTAAGCATGACAAATGCAGTTTTACCAAAAAAATTTACTGACATGATGGAAAGATATCAGGATAATCCTGAAGCAATTAGAGATGCAGGAATTGCTTATGCCATTGATCAGATTGTTGATTTAGTAACACATGGTGTTCAAGGAATTCATCTTTACACAATGAATAATCCACTTGTTGCAAGAAAAATATATGAAGCAACAAAAAGTTTATTCAGTGTTCCACCATTAGTTAAATAAAAAAAAAGAGGTTGTAATTTTTACAACCTCTTTTAATATACATCTAATTTTGACTATTCAGCTTTTACAACTTTTACATCAAAACAAATATATGAATTACCTGGAATAACACCTGGAATTCCATTTGGTCCATATGCTAATTCTGGTGGAATAATCATTGTACGTGTTTCACCTACTTTCATATCCTGAACCATTTCATCAAAACCTGGAATCATCATTCCACTAGCTGTTTCAAAATCAATTGGTTCGTGTCCCTGTGGATGGAATGCCTGTGAAGCATCGAAAACTCTACCATCAATTAAATATCCTTGATATTCACAAGTAACCTGTTTTCCTTTACCAATTTTATTTCCAGTTCCATTTTCAACAACTTTGAAATAAACACCTGAATTTGATTTAACACAACCTTCAGTAAGTTCTTTCATAGCATTCTGCTGAGCTTCCATTGCTTTTTTCTCAGCTTCTTCCTGAACTTTTAATGCTTCTTTTGATAATCTATCAAAATCTGCCTGAGTTGCAGAGAAAGCTTTTGCTTCATCACCATTTCTTACAATTTTGATAGATTTAATTACGTCATTCATTTTTGTTTTATTTACAATATCCTGACCAATTACAACTTCACCAAAAATTGTATGTTTTCCGTTTAACCATGTTGTTGGAACAATTGTAATAAAGAACTGACTTCCGTTTGTATTAGCACCAGAATTTGCCATAGCAAGTTTACCTGGTTTATCAAATACTAAATCATCTCTAAATTCATCAGCAAACTGATATCCTGGACCACCAGTTCCATTTCCTCTTGGATCTCCACCCTGAATCATAAAATCCTGTTCGTCACCATTTGCAACGCTTATAACTCTGTGGAATTTTAATCCATCATAAAATGGTTTTCCTTTAGCAGCATCTAATGTTCCTTCTGCTAATCCAACGAAATTAGTAACTGTTAAAGGTGTTTCTTTATAAAACAATTTAATTGCAATTTCACCTTGATTTGTTGTAATTACAACAAATAATCCATCCTGCCCTTTAAGAGCTTCCATAGTTTTACTCCTAGGACTACAAGAAATACCAGTAACTACTGAAATTCCTATAATAAGTCCAAAAATTAATTTTTTGATATTCAATTTTTTCATATCTCCTTCTTTAGAATTGTTTCATAAACCAATTATATACAGCATCAATTCTTGTAGACATAGAATCAGAAACCTGTTTTTTAATTCCAGGTACTTTCTTACAATTAGCATCAGTTGCTAAATAAAGAAGTAAACTGTCTCCACAATCAATTGCAAAGCAGATAATACGCATATTTCCTGCTTCAATTCCTGTGATTGGACCAATTCCTAAATCATCAACACTTGTAAATACAGCTAGCAGCATATTATCACTCTGATGATAATTTAATTTATATCTACAATCACCAAAACTTGCATCATCCTGTAAACAATAAAGAACTAATCCGTCTGCAGAACCTGATGTTTTATCTGCTACTGGTGTTTTTGATTCTGGACCTGAAATTGTATATGCCTTTTTGTAAAGAATCATATCTTTTTTTCTTGTAGAAGAATAATATGTCATTCCTTCCATTTTTGAAACTGCTCTGAAGACATAAGAAACATCATCAATTGTTATATCTTTTTTAGATGAATTACTTGATTTTAATAAATCCTGTTTATTCAAATAATAAAGACTTTCATAAACAAATGGAAAGTTTTTTTCATATTTTTTAACTCTATAAGAATTTATTTTTGTTGAATATGATGTATTTGGTACTAATTTAAGTACATCATCATTTTCTTCATGCATAAATTTTATAGAACCATTTTTTTTAAGTTCTTCAATATTTTTTGAACTTAATAATCCTTCTAATTTAGCAGGATCTGCAAAAACAGAACCTGTAATCATTAAAAAAATGAACCCAAAAGTTATCTTTTTAAGCAATTTTTTCATTTTGTTACCTCTTAGCGAATTCCTTTATATAAAACTCTTACCTGTTTATATAAACCATCTCCTTCGCTTTTGGTTTCAACATCTGGAATATCATTTAAAGTTGTATGAATTAATCTTCTTTCAAAAGGATTCATTGGTTCAAGAAGAATAGAATTTCTTGAAGAACGAACTTTATCTGCTGTTGTATAAGCAAGTCTTACTAAAGATTCTTCACGACGAATTCTATAATTTTCTGTATCAAGAATAACTCTTACATCTTCATGACCAAGACGTCCTGCATAAATATTTGCTAAAAGTTGTAAAGCATCAAGATTTTTACCTTTACGACCAATTAAAATTGAAGAATGTGATGATTCAAGTTTAATACCTAATTTTTTATCTTCTCTGTAAGATATTTCAACTTTGATATCATATCCCATTTTTTCAATCATAGTTGTAATAAATTCGATTAATTTCTTTTCAAATTCACCCTGTGGTAAAGGATCTGCTAAGATTCTTGTATGCTTTTCTTCATAATTTCTATTTTCAAAAGAATGTGGTTTATCATCATCTAAAGTATGAACTCTGATTTTTACGTATCCTTTTTTAAAAATGGAATTTTTCTGTGTTTCAAGAATTTCAACATCAAATTGATCTCTTTCAAGATTCAATTCATTTGCAGCTAATTCAATAGCTTCTTTTTCAGTTTTTCCTTCATATTCGTAAGTCATTTATATTACCTCTTTTTATAGCCGGACAAATTATTTTTTACTTTTTTTAACAATTTTATTTTCTGTAACTGCCATTTCTTTTTTCTTATTTTTCATCATCTTATTAATAATAATCTGCTGAATAATTGAAAGAATATTACTTGTGAGCCAGAATAAAAGTAATCCAGATGAAGCAGAATAGAACATAAAGAAGAAGAATATTGGTAAACCATAAGTCATTAAAATCATCTGACCTTTACTTCCATTGTTTGAAACATTCTGCATCTGAGTTATTTTTGATGATAAAATCTGTGTACCAACATAAATAATTGGTAAAATACGTAATTCTGTTCCTAATAAAGGAATTGCCTTTTTGAAAGTATAAACACTATCACCTTTTGTTAAATCAGGAATCCAACCTTTAATAAATACGCTTCCTCTAAAATCAAAATAGTTGTTGAACAGATTAAACATAGCCCAGAGAATTAAGAACTGGAATAATAATGGTAAACAACCGCTTAAAGGATTATAACCAGCTTCCTGATATACTTTTGACATTTCTGCCTGTAATTTCTGCTGATCATTTGCATATTTTTTCTGTAATACCTGAATTTTTGGCTGTAATTCCTGCATTTTTAATGTACTCAATGACTGTTTTTTAGAAATTGGGAACATTAATAATTTAAGAATAAATGTAAGAACTATAATACAAACACCATAGTTTGAAATAATTTTATGTAATGTTTCAAGACACCATTTTAATATTGCTTCAAGCCAGCTGAGCCATCCAGAAGTATTAATACTTTCTGTTAATTTTCTTCCGCTGATTTTGAAATAGTTTTTATCTGAAACATTGTAAATCTTTATTTCTTTTTCATTACGAGGTCCAAAATACATATAATATGTATCACTTATATCTGTACCTGTATAAGATCTTCTTTCGAAAAATGCCTGTGCATTCTGATAATTATTTACTTCTACCTGAGTAGAATAATAAATATTACCAATGATTGTTGAATCTACAGGAATAACTAACTGTTCAAAATATTTTCCTGCAATTCCACCCCATAAAGTATCTTTTTCATATTTTTTGAACTGATCTGTTGCTAAAGGTACTTTCTTTATTTTTTTACCATTATGTGATAAGAACTGTCTTACTTCATAACGGTCTCTTTTCTGATTAAAATATGGTCCAATCTGTGGTGAAGTTCTTAAAGTATAAGTTGCTCCATTAAAATCAAGACCAACTGGATCACCATGGATTTTTACATCAAGTTTAAATAAATATTCATTATTTACTAATGTATATTCCTTTCTGATAATGTATGATTTTCCATTAAATTTTTTATTTGCAGTAAAAATAATTTTTTGTGTTTCAGAATTGATATCACCTTCTGTTTCTAAAACATAAATTGTATTATCAATAGGTGTTGTTGAACCACCAAAAGATAAAGCACAAGTTCTGTTTATATCAGAAATATTGTCTGCAAGCTGAATGTAATCATTTGTATCAATATCGTTGTGTTTAATAAGTTTATAACTTAAAATATCACCGCCTTTTGATGTAAATTCAATTTCAGCTACATTTGTTCTTATAACCTTTTTTTCTTCTGTAAGAATAATTTCTTCTTCAGGTTCTTCTGTTACTTCTTCTACATTTTCTGATGCAGAAAGTGTTTCCTGTGTATTTGTTTCGACAGTATTTTTTGTTTCTGACTGCTGTTCAACTGCAACTGGCTCTGTAATACCATTTTTTGCCAACTGATTTGCCTGATAAACTGGTATTAAAATTGCAGAACCAATTAAAATTATTACAGATAAAACTATAGCCCAGACTGTATTTTTTTCCATTATTTTCCTCTGTTAAAAGCAATTATTTACGGAACCGGATCGTATCCACCTTTGTGATAAGGATTACATCTTAATATTCGTTTAATTGCTAAAAAGAGACCTTTACCAGGACCATATTTTTTAATTGCCTCTAAAGCATAAGCAGAACACGTAGGTGTATATCTACAACACTTTGGAAACAAAGGAGAAATAAATTTTTGATAAAAGCGAATTAAAAGACAAAAAAATTTTATAAGAAAATTTCTTATCCAATTAATTATCTTTTTAAACAAAATTGCCTCTTGTAAATTAATTAAATTTTAATCTTTAATTAAATTAGCCTTTTGACAAAGTAAACGAATTTGATCACATCGCGAGCTGAACGAATCATTTCCAGGATAAATTAAAAATAACATATCATATCCGGTGTTCAAATGTGATTTTAGTAAACGATAGACTTCTCGGCTGTATCTTTTTGATAAGTTCCTTTCAACCGCGTTACCGTAGCCACGAATTAAAGGAAAACCTACTCGATTCATACCCAGATTATTTTCCAGAAAAAATAATTTTGCCCCGGGTATACTTATCTTCTTTCCTTGTTTAAACAGTTTCTTAAAATCTGCAGGATTTTTTATTCGTTCTTCACGTTTAAAAAATCCTGTTTTTAACAACTCTGTTTCCATCCCTATTTATTAGTACTTTTTGTGTTCATCAGAAACAGTTAATTTTGCTCTACCCTTAGCGCGTCTTCTTGCAAGAACTTTGCGTCCGCCTTTAGTAGCCATACGAGCTCTAAATCCAAATTTTCTATTTCTCTTAACTTTACTT
Organism: uncultured Treponema sp.; assembly: GCA_937892225.1. Lineage (GTDB taxonomy): Bacteria > Spirochaetota > Spirochaetia > Treponematales > Treponemataceae > Treponema_D. The sequence continues at coordinate 7,477 of CALAUH010000346.1, read as the reverse complement.
GGTTGATATGTACGTTTCATTCACGTGCTCCTTATATTTTTTAATTATTAAAAACTCCAAAATAAATGAAATAAATAATAATTTAAGATTTCAAAAAGAATAGTAATAAAATATATCATTATTTTTCGTCTTCGGTCAATAGACTTTTCTTAATGCTTTCAAATTTTTCTAAAAGTTCTGGTGGTAAACGCTTTGAATAATCAATTTTTTCAGTATTTTCCTGTTTATTCAACAATTTATCCTGTTCAATTATTTTATCTGTAAGTTTTGACTGTTCCTTTTTATATAAATCATCATAATTATTACAGAGATTTGCATTACTTCCTTTATTTCTAAAAGCAAGATTTGTTATTTTAATTTCAGGTAATTCTTTTTTTAGTCCAGTAATTATAAATTTCTGATAAATTCGTAAATATTGTATCCAGCCGGGATGATCAGTTTCGATTAAAAGTGTTCCGTTTTTTAAATCTACAACTCTTGTATTTCCGGCAAGTCTTTCTCCAATTGGCATTCTTTTTTCTTCATCTTCATCACGACTTGTTTTAATTCTGGAAACTACTCTTTTCCAGATATTCGGTAATTCATAAACTGGAGAAGTTGATACATTTACAGCACTCATTATCATTTCTGAACAAGATATTTCATCATTTTTCATACCATTCTCCTTTATTTATATTATAAACTTTTGTGTCATTATGCATATAGCGTTCATATGGTTCACCAGGTAAAAAAGTACAAATCAGCTGATCATAATCCGGCAAAAGTGATGTTAATTTAGCTCTTTTTTCTGGATCTAATTCAAGCAGAACATCATCCATTAATAAAACAGGTTTTAAATTTGTTGTACGTGTAAAAAAAACTGCTTGGGCAACTCTTAAGATAAGTGATATTAAACGGCATTGTCCTGTAGAAGCTATAGGTATAAAAAATTTATGATCTTTTACAAAATCAATTCTGTCGCGGTGCGGGCCGGATAAAGTTGTTTCGTTAAGTTTATCATTTTCCCTTCGAGATATTAAATAATTTAAAATATCCTGCGAAGCAGGAAAAATTTGTGAATTTTCAACTTCTTTTTCTTTCCAAGATGGATGATAAGAAATTGAAACACCAGATATTCCTGTTATTTCTTCAAAAAGCTGGCCAAATATCTGATTAAACAAAAAAATTGTATTTTTTCTTTTTTTCTGAATTATTAATCCTAATTCTGTAAGTTGTTTATCATAAACATCAAGCATATCATATTCATGATTTTTTAAAATCAAATTTCTGCTTTTTAAAACTTTTTTATAATTTCTTAAATCATCAATGTAAAGTGAATCATATAAAGTTAACGATTGATCTATAAAAAAACGGCGATATTCCGGTTCACCAGTTGCAAATCTTAAATCATCATGACAAAAAAGAATGCATGGAATTGTATTAATTAATTCTTTTCTGTCAGTTATTTTTTTTCCATTTTTTTCAATTCTTTTTTTATTATTTTCATAAATGATGGAAACCTTTTGTACATCATCATTTTCAGATTTAAAAAGAGAATTTAAACTAAAATCTTTTTCACCATTTTTTATAATTTGTGAATCTGTATGTGTTCTAAATGAAATTCCATAAGAAGAATAATATAATGATTCTAAAATATTACTTTTACCCTGTCCATTTTCACCTACAAAAAAAACTTCTTTAGATGAAAGATTGATGGTATCATTTTTCAGATTGCGAAAATTATAAAATGTTTGATATAAAAACATATTTTTTTATTTATTAATAGTTCATTGGCATTATTACGTGAATATAATCACCTGCAGCATCACCACGCATAATAACAGCTTTTGTAATATTTGATTCTTCACCATTAATATTAAAATCAAAAATTACATTTTCTGTATCAATAACACGCAATGGTTCTGTTACATATGTAAAATTCAATGCCATTGTTATATCTTGTCCGTCATATCTACAAGGAATAATTTCATCTGCAGAACCATTATCTGATTCAGGAGAGATTAATTTTAATTCACCTGAACTGATTTTGAAAATAATTCTGCTGACTTTTTTATCAACCATGATTGTTGTTCTTTTTAATGCAGCATCTAAATCAGCTTTATTAACCTGGAACGACATTGATAATCCTTCTGGAATAACTTTCTGATAATTTGGAAATTGTCCGTCTATTAAAACTGAAGAAAATTCAACATTTCCATATTTAACAAAAATTGATTTTTCTACAACTGCAACCTGAATATTTCCTTCTTCAGGTGCATTTTTTAATATACAAGATAAGATTTTAATTGGAACAATTGCAGGTTGAAAATCCGGAACACTTAAACCTGTTTTATTTACACAAGAAAGTCTTCTTCCATCAGTTGCAACCATTGTTAATACATCATTATTTTTAACAAAATAAACACCTGTCATAAAATAACGATTTCTATCATCTGAAACTGCAAAAATAGTCTGTTTAATCATTTCTTTAAAATCTTTTGAAGGTAATTCAAAGAAAGAAATATTTTCTGAAGTTCCGATTTCTGGGAATTTATCTCCAGCCTGACTCTTTAATTTTGCAGTGAATCTTTTTGCAATTGGTTTTATAGTTACTTCTATATCATTTTGAATAAATTCTACATCACCTGAAGGTAAAGAAGTAAGAATACTCATAAACTTGTCACAGAAAATTGTTGTTCTTCCTTCTTCCTGAATATCAACTGGAATTGTTGTTGTAAATTTGATAGTTGAATCAGTTGCTTTAATAGTTAATGAATTATTTTCTGCAATAACTAAAATATTTGAAAGAATTGAAATAGGACTTTTGTTTGTAATAATTTCCTGAGCAATTGCTATTTCTTTAATCATTGCATCTCTATCAAAAGTAAATTTCATTTTTAACTCCTTAATTTAAGAAATGATGTAAAAAAATTCTTTTTTATACACTTTGTTTATTTATATATATATTTATAAATTTAATAATCATAATAATAAGGTATGTGAATTCTGTGGAAAACTCACTTAATTCTTTATTTTATATGATTTTAAATAGTGAATATTTAAGTTACTTGAATTAACTTTAAATCCACATATACACATTTTACTTAATTATTCAGAAATTATCCACTTTTTTTTATGATTTATAAACATTTAAATCACTTTTTATATTCTTTTATTTCTTTTATAAATAATTGAATTTTAGAACTTAAAGATGAATCAAATTTTACTTGATCTGCTATTTTTTCATAAGCATGCATAATTGTTGAATGATCTTTTCCTCCAAATTCAATTCCTAATTCTGTATAAGATATTTCTGTCAATTCACGGCAAATATAAATTGCAATTTGTCTTGGAATAACAAATTTTTTATCTCTTTTTTTACCCTTTAAATCTGAAACAGAAACATTATAATTATCAGCTATAACTTTTTGTATAATGTCTAAAGAAATATTTTCTGCAATATTAGTTGAAATTAAATCTTTTAATTGATCTTTTACAATTTCAATTGTTGGATTTTTATTAACTAATTCAGCATATCCAAAAACTCTTTGAATTGCAGATTCCAAATCTCTTACGTTTGTTTCAACATTTTTTGCAATATAATCAATAATTTCTGGATCTATTGTTTTTCCTTCAAGCTGAACTTTCTTTTTTAAGATTGCTACACGTGTTTCATAATTAGGTGGAGTTAAATCTATACATAAACCATTAGAAAGTCTGCTTACAAGACGTTCAGTCATATTTTTTATTTCACGAATTGGTCTATCACATGTAAAAACCATTTGTGCCTGTTTTTCGTGAAGTGCATTAAATGTATAGAATAATTCTTCCTGAATACCCTTTTTTTCCTGTAAAAAGTGAATATCATCAAGTAAAAGAACATCTAGATTTCTGTATTTATTTTTAAATGAATTAGGATTTTTATTTGCTAAAGAAGCAGTAAATTCATTTGTAAAATTTTCAGCTGATGTATAACAGATTTTTAATTTTTCAGAATTATTTTCATGAATATAATTTCCAATTGCCTGCATAAGGTGAGTTTTTCCTAAACCAGAACCACCATAAAAAAGAATCGGATTATATTGTTTACCAGGATTTTTAGCTACTGCTAAAGCGGCATTATAAGCAAAATTACTGTTTTCTCCAGGAACGAATGTTTCAAAAGTAAATTTTTCCTGTAAAAGAGTCTGTTTTTTTGATTTTGAAGGTTTTTTATCTTCGACAGTTTCTTTTACATCAGTATTTATTTCTGTTTCAATAATTGCATCTTTATTTTCTGATTTTTCTTCACTTATAACAATGCAATTTAATTTTATATTTTGACCTGTTGTTTCTTTTAATTTATTTTCAATAACAGAAAAATAACCTTTCTGTGTAATCATCTGTTTCATAAAAGTACTTGCAACAGAAACAGTGATGGTATCAATTGTATCTTCTACATAATTTATATTAAACCAAATTTGAAATTCATTTTCATTGTTTTTTGAAATAAATTCATTTTTTAACTGGTCCATTGAATATTGCCAGGCTTCTTTATAATTCTGATTAGACATGGTTTTATTATCACTTAAGAAACAAAAATCTTCAAGTATAAATATTATTATTATTTGATTTAAACGTTCATTGAAATTTTGTGTTTTTTAATATATAATAATTATATTCTTATTATAAATGCTATTTATTTGAATCAAAATTTGAGGGGAAAAATTTTTGATTATTAACAAATAAAGACTTAAAATGCATAAATTAATCATAAATTAAGGATATTAATATGTCAGATAATTATGGTGCAAGTAATATCCAGGTTTTAAAAGGATTGGAAGCAGTTCGTAAAAGACCTGGTATGTATATTGGATCTACAGGACCACGTGGACTTCATCATCTTGTTTATGAAACAGTAGATAACTCTATTGATGAAGCAATGGCTGGATTTTGTGACACAATTATTGTTGCTTTGGAAAAAGATGACGTTGTTCGTGTAGAAGATAATGGTCGTGGTATTCCTGTTGATGAACATCCAACTGAACATGTTAGTGCTTTGGAATTAGTACTTACTCGTCTTCATGCCGGTGGTAAATTTGATAAAGGTTCATATAAAGTATCCGGTGGTTTACATGGTGTAGGTGTTGCCTGTGTAAATGCTCTTTCTGACTGGATGGAAGCAACTGTAACTCGTGATGGTCATATTTATCGTCAGCGTTACGAAAAAGGTGTTGCAAAATCAAAAGTAGAAGTAATAGGTGATTCAGATGCTCATGGAACAATAATCCGCTGGAAAGCTGATAAAACAATTTTTACAGAAACAACAACTTATGATTATGATGTTCTTAAAGATCGATTACGTGAACTTGCATTTTTGAATAGTGGTGTAGTAATTACCTTTAGAGATGAACGTCTTGAAACACCAAAAGAAGAAATACTTCAGTTTGCCGGTGGTATTAATGAATTTGTTAAAAATATAGATGTTGGTAAAGCTGTTGTTCCTGAAGAACCAATTTATATTAATGAAACAAAAGATGATGTTGTAACTGAAATTTCTATGCATTACAACAATTCTTTTTCAGAAAATATTAGAACTTATGTAAATGATATTAATACTCGTGATGGTGGTACTCATCTTGAAGGATTTAAATCTGCCTTACGTTTTGTTTTAAATAAATTTTTAGATTCAAATGAAAAATTAAAAAAACAAATGGATAAGGATGAAAAACTTACATATGAAGATATGGCAAGTGGTTTAACTGCTGTAATTTCTATGAAAGTTCCAGAACCTGAATTTGAAGGACAGACTAAGGAAAAATTAGGAAATACAGAAGTTCGAACAATTGTTGATCAGGTATTAAAAGAAAAACTGACAATTTATTTTGAACAAAATCCTAGTGTTTTGGAATCAATCCTTAAAAAAGTAATGGATGAAGCAAAAGCCAGAATTGCCGCTCGTAAAGCAAAAGATAATATGCGTAAAAAGACAATGAGTGATGGTTTTGGCCTTCCAGAAAAATTATCTGACTGTTCAATGAAAAATCCAGAAATGTGTGAAGTATACATAGTCGAAGGAGATTCTGCCGGTGGTTCTGCCAAAAAGGGTAGAGATCCAAAAACTCAGGCTATTCTTCCTCTTTGGGGAAAAATGTTGAACGTTGAAAAAGTTCGTCCAGAAAAAGTAATGAACAATGATAAACTTGAACCAGTTATTGCAACATTAGGTGCAGGTTTTGGTAAAGATTTTAATATAGACAAATTACGATATCACAAAATTATTATCATGGCCGATGCCGATGTTGATGGTTCTCATATTCGTACTTTGTTGTTAACTTTCTTCTTCCGTTATATGCCTCAGATTATTGAACATGGATATGTATATCTTGCTATGCCACCTTTGTTTAAAGTTCAGCTTGGAAAGAAAGAACCAGTTTATTGTTATTCAGATGCAGAACGTGATGCAGCATTAGATGCACTTGGAGATCAGCGTGAAAAAGCTGATGTTCAGCGTTATAAAGGTCTTGGTGAAATGGACGGAAAACAATTATGGGAAACAACAATGGATCCATCTCACAGAAAAATGCGTGTAGTAACAATTCCAGATGCAATTGCAGCAGATAAAATTTTTAGTGTTTGTATGGGTGAAGAAGTAGAACCTAGAAGAAACTTCATTGAAGAAAATTCTAGTTATGCAAATTTGGATATATAGTTTAAACTAACAACCGTTAGTTAAGGAATAGATATGTTAGAAGAGATGAAAACACCAGAAGGTGGAACAGTAATAAAAATTCCAATTGAAGATGAAGTAAAACAGGCTTACATTGACTACTCAATGTCTGTAATTGTACAACGTGCATTACCAGATGTTCGTGATGGTCTTAAACCAGTACATCGAAGAATTATGTACGCAATGGATACACTTCATCTTGCAAGTGGAGGTAAAACTAAAAAGTGTGCCACAATCGTTGGTGAAGTTTTAGGACATTATCATCCACATGGAGATGCTTCAGTTTACGATGCACTTGTTCGTCTTGGACAGGATTTTGCTCAGCGTTATACAACAGTAACACCACAGGGAAACTTTGGTACAATTGCCGGAGACCCTCCTGCAGCTTATCGTTATACCGAAGCAAAGATGTCTAAAATCACAGAAGAGATGACTTCTGATATCAACAAAAATACAGTTGATATGGTTCGCAACTTTGATGACACATGTGATGAACCTGGAGTTCTTCCTTCTAAATTTCCATTCCTTCTTTGTAACGGTACAACTGGTATTGCAGTTGGTATGGCTACAAATATGCCTACACATAACTTAAGAGAAGTTGCTGCTGCCATTTCTGCTTATATTGATAATCAGGATATTTCTATTGAAGAATTAATGCATTATGTAAAAGGTCCTGATTTTCCAACAGGCGGTATAATTTATGGTACTGCTGGAATTAAAAAGGCATATCAGACAGGACGCGGAAAAATTACAATCCGTTCTAAGTTTACAATTGAAACAGATAAACAT
>CALAUH010000345.1 GCA_937892225.1 uncultured Treponema sp. | reverse complement strand
CAACAATATTACTTACAGGATCAATTGCCTGAACATAAACAGGATAGCTTACGGCAACACCAAGTCCTCTTCTCTGTCCTATTGTATAATTTTCAATTCCTTTATGTCTGCCTAAAACTTTTCCGTCCAAATCAACTATATCACCGGGAATTGAAGGTTTATCTGAAAATAACATATCAAAATATTCCTGAGGAACAAAATCCTGACTTTCTTTTCTGTTTGCGGCTTCCAATTTAAACTCTTTTGCCAATTCTATAACTTCAGCTTTTTTTAAGTTTGCAAGAGGAAAACGTACTTTAGATAAAGTTTCAGAAGATATCCTGTATAAAAAATAAGTCTGATCTTTGGTAACATCTAAAGCAGTTGCAATCATATAAGGTTTTATATCAGTATTATAAAGACCTTCTTCCGGCTGAACAATTTTCGCATAATGTCCGGTACAAAAATAATCAAAATTTATACCAAGTTTTTCTACACCTTCTAACAAGGCACCGAATTTTATTTTCCAGTTACAGCGTATACAAGGATTCGGGGTTCTACCATTTCTGTATTCACTGGTAAAATATTTTAAAATTTCATCATTATATTTTTGTTTAACGTCAACTACATAATAATCAATATCATTTTCTTTACAGAATTTTCTACATTCTTCTATATTCGTAAGTTCAGACGGTCCATAACAGGAAGCTGGTAATGTTGAAACGTCTACACCTTCTGGTAATCTTCCGTCCCATAAAGACATTGTTACACCAATAACTTTACATCCCTGTTTTTTTAATAAAAGTGCTGTTAAAGTTGAATCAACACCGCCAGATAAACCGACAACTACTGTATCATTTTTTTTAGGAAGCTCTGCTTCAATAAAATTCATTTTAATTTCCTTAAATCTTAAAATCAGTATAGCAATTATTAATATTAAAAAACAAGGTGGTTAAATAATAAATTCCGTGATAAAATTAAAATATGGAACATAATATGATTTTATCAGCTTCTGGCTGGCGTAAAGTTTTTGCAATTTCTGGAAATGAACAGGATAAAAATCCTCAGATTAGTAAAGATGATACTGCACTTTGTATAATTGCAGCAAATGTTTTTTTCGAATATCTTCAGAAAAAAAGCGGTCAGGAAAATCCTGTTATTGCAATCGGTAATGATACAAGACCGACTGGACCTGCAATTGCAGATGCTATGTTACATGCCCTTGTTCAAAAAGGTGCAATCATTCAGTATTCAAGTATTACATCGGCACCAGAAATAATGGCTTTTGCAAAAAAACTAGACGGATTTATATATATTTCAGCAAGTCATAATCCTGTCGGACATAACGGAATTAAATTTGGACTTAACGATGGCGGAGTTTTATGTGCAGAAGAAAATGCTTTAGTTGTTAAAGAATTTTTAAACCGGTTACAGGATGATGAAAACGTACAGAAAGAAGTTGCCCTTGCCTTAGACTGTAAAGCTTCTACACTTGCAGATATTTATAAAGAATCAGGAAGTTCTAAATTTAATTCTTTACATGCATATCAGAATTTTATTCAGGAAACAATTACTGGTACAGATAACAAAGAATATCAGACAGATTTTTTCCAGATGTTCCAGGGATATTTAAAGGAAAATCCATTTGGTGTTATCTGTGATTTTAACGGAAGTTCAAGAGCACAATGTATTGATAAAGAATTTTTTGTTCATAACGGTCTTTACTATTTTGCGATGAATGAAGAAGAAATCGTTCACGAAATCATTCCTGAAGCAGAAAACCTTGTTACTGTTGCACAGGGAATGAAAGAATTACACGAACAAGGATATGATAATGTAATTTTAGGATATATGCCTGACTGTGATGGAGACAGGGGAAATATTGTTTACTGGGACAACAAAAAAAATGATGCAGTCATTTTAAAAGCACAAGAAGTATTTAGTCTTTCTGTACTTGCCGAATTAACTTATTCAATCTGGCAGCATTCTCAGGAAGACAATTTTAAACCCGCAGTAGTTGTAAACTGCCCTACTTCCATGCGTATTGAAGAAATTGCAGGAACATTAGGTGCACAAGTTTTTAGAGCAGAAGTCGGCGAAGCAAATGTCGTAAATCTTGCAAGAAACAAAAGAGACGAAGGTTACGAAATAAGAATTTTAGGAGAAGGTTCAAACGGAGGAACAATAACATATCCTTCGAGCGTACGAGATCCTTTAAATACAGTGTTTGCAATCATTAAACTTTTAATCTTAAAAGAAGAAGGCTTATTCAAACTCTGGTGCGATAAATCTAATTATCCTTATAATCCAGATTTTACTTTAAACGATGTTTTAGACAGTCTTCCAAAATATACAACAACTGGTGTTTCTGAACCAAGAGCAATCTTAAAGATTAATAACAAAGACCATGCAGATTTAAAAAAGAAATTCCAGACAATTTTTGAAAATGAATGGAAAGAAAAATCTAAAGAACTTAAAGAAAAGCTTAACATAGAAAACTGGATGGCTGTAATTACCAATGGAACAAAAGAAACTTGTGATGTAAAAGATTTTTCTCTTTCCGGTAAAGGCGGATTAAAAATCATTTTACAGGATAAAGATAAAAATCCACTTGCTTTTATGTGGATGAGAGGCAGCGGTACAGAACCTGTTTTCAGAATTATGTGTGATGTAAAAGGAACTGACGAAGAATTCGAAAAAGAATTATGCAGCTGGCTTTCTTCAATGCTGGAAAAAGCAGATAATCAATAACTTTTAATCTTTTGTCTAAGTATTGAACAGTTCTTTAATTTTCTATTTTTCAAAATCAACTCTTTTATCTGTTCAGATGAATATTCTGTTTCAGGATATAATACAACAACAGAATCATCGTTAATTTTTAGATAATTGTTCTGACCAAATTCTGTATATCTTGTTGCTCCAATAGACACAAGAATTTTTTCTGGTTGATTTGCCTCATTTAAATAAATATTAATATTTTCTGCAGGACCTTCATCTTTCTGATTGTTTAATTTATCTATAATCCATGATGTCAGTTTTTCATAAATATAACTGTAGGTTCTTACTGCACTATCCTCTCCGTATGAATAGACTTTATCATCACGGATTAAAAAACTTGCTATTCTATAATCTTTTAATATACAGTCTTTTGTAAAAGAATCTAATTCAATCAGCTGATTAGAAAATCCTTTTGAACATTTACCCCAGTTCTTTTTTATACTGATTTTTTTTGCACCTTCTTTTCTAATCGAACAGTCGTTTGAAGCTCCAAAACATACTGGAACTAACGATTGTACTTTATCATCTTTCCATTCTACTTTAAAAATTATTGCACATTCAGGTTCTATCTGTAAATTAATTTCATTTTTCGGAAAAATTATTTTTTTACTGCTAAATGGAAATGTTTTTAAAAATGAAGGAACATTATCATCATTTTTATTATCTGGAATATATGTTGGAAAAAGTGCTTTTGGTGCATTTTCTTCTTTTGTAATTATATTTTTAAAATCTTTATCTTCTCCAGCCTGTTCTAAATGGCCTGTAAAATTACCGGCAACTCCAAAAGATGCCATTTTTTTCAAATTGATTTTCATACAATAGAATATAATAATTTTTTTTATGAATTGCAAATATAAAATCTAAGGTAGAAAAATAGTGATTTTTCTGTTATTATTATAGTAATGGAAAAATTAATTAAGGTAACAGACAAACGTAAAACTCTCAAAGGCATACAAAAAACTGCCATTTTACTTGGAGAATTAGGCCCAGAAAATTCTAAAGCAATTCTTGAATGTCTAAACCTTTCAACAAAAGAATATAAAAAAATTACTAAAGAATTAAAAAAACTCAATAAATATTCAGTAAATAATGTTCAAATCAAAGCAAATGAAATTGCAGTTTTAAATGAAGTTGTAAAATATGGAAAAGCAAAAGGTATTATTAATCCTGTGGAAAAAGATCATACAATCGGATTAAAAAACCTTGCAAACAACAATCCATCAGAACTGGCAAAAATCTTAAGCAGCTGGCTTGGAGACAAATAGTGAAATTAAAACATAACATTTTATCTCTTTTATGTTTAACTTTATTTTTTTATTCTTGTGCTTCTACATCAAAAATAGAAAAAAATAATCCAGATGAAATTACATTACTTTTTGCAGGTGATGTAATGGCACACAGTCCAAATTATAATATGAAAGATTATGATTTAATCTGGAGTGATGTAAAAGATATTATAAATCAGGCAGATTTGGCTTTTGCAAATATAGAAGCACCTTTAGATTCAACAAAACCTGCTTCAAATTATCCATATTTTAATATGCCTGTCAGTTATGTTCAGTCATGTATTGATGCAGGATTCGATGTATTTTCTCTTTGTAATAATCATACAAATGACCAGGAACTTTCTGGAATTAAAGAAACAATAAAATCATCTGAAAAATTAACAAAAGAAGCAAAGAAAAATAAAAAAGATGTATATTTTGCAGGATTAAGAAATTCTCCAAAAGATTCTTATTCTTATCATCTTATTGAATATAACAACTGGAAGATTCTTTTTTTACCGATGACTGAATTATTAAACCGTGGTATTGCTTCTGATTATATTAATTTTGTAAATTCTTCTTCTACAAAAAGAAATGAATTCATTCAATATTGCAAAAATCTTAGAGAAAAAAATCCATGTGATTTATTCATTCTTTCCTGGCACGCAAATGAAACTGAATACATAAGAAGCGTTACTGAATCACAAGAAACATTTTACCAGGACTTACTTAATGCCGGAGTTGATATAATCTGGGCAAATCACGCACATATAATCAAAAACAGAAAAATTATTATTGATTCAGAAACTCAAAAACCAAAAATCATAATGTATGCAAATGGAAATACAATCAGTGCACAACGAACTAAACCTGATTTTACTGCAAAAAATCCTATTGAAGAAAGAGATAATACCGGAGACGGGCTTTTTTACAAAGTTACTCTTCTTAAAAACAAAGATTCTTTTTCTATAAAAAAAATTGAACCGATTTTTATTACGACTTATATCACTACTGCAAATGAATATGTAATAAAAGTTATGGACGAAGATTTTATAAACTATTTAATTTCGAACAATAGAAATAATTGGGCAAATTATATTAGAAAGCGTATAAAAATTAATAAAGAATATACAAAGGATATAATAGAATGGCAATAAATTATCAGTCTCTGCCAGTATATGAACAGAAACAAAAAATATTAGATTGTATAGAAAATAATCAAGTTGTAATTGTAGAAAGTCCAACTGGTTCAGGAAAAACAACACAAATACCTGTAATTTTATATGAAGCAGGATATGCAACAAACGGAATAATCGCGGTTACACAACCAAGAAGAATTGCAGCATTATCTGTAAGTGAATTTATTGCAAAACAATTAAATACAACTTATCCAGGTCTTGTCGGTTATAAAATGCGTTTTGAAGATAAGACAGACCAATCTACAAGAATTAAAATTATGACCGATGGAATCCTGCTTCAGGAAATGAAACTAGATCCCTGGCTTTCTAAATATTCTGTTATAATGGTAGACGAAGCACATGAACGAAGTTTAAACATTGACTTTGTATTAGGACTTCTAAAACGTGTTTTAAAAGAACGTAAAGATTTTCACGTAATCATTTCTTCTGCCACAATGAACACTCAGGCATTCAGTGAATATTTTGATAATGCACCTATTGTTTCCATAGATACTGTTACCTACCCTGTTTCGGTTATTTATGATCCTATTCCAGGTGGAGCTACAACAGTTACAGAAACAGGCAGTGATTCTGTAATTACTAAAATATGTAACATTGTCGGTCGTGTCTTAGATAATGATGATGACGGTGGTATATTAATATTTCTACCAGGTGAAAAAATTATTAAAGATTGTGTAGAAAGATTATATCATTGTCCTTTTTCAAGACACCTGCATATTCTTCCACTATACGGCAGACTTGCAAAAGAAGACCAGGAACGTGTTTTTGAGCAGCCGCCTGCAGGTAAAAGAAAAGTCATTATTTCCACAAACATCGCAGAAACCTCTGTTACCATAAGTGATATTACAACTGTAATTGATTCTGGACTTGCAAAATTAAATTTTTATAATCCAAGAAACTATACTTCAAGTTTAATAGAAACACCAGTTTCCATGGCATCTTGCAATCAGAGAAAAGGACGTGCAGGAAGAACACACGAAGGAACATGCTATCGTTTATATTCAAGACAAGATTTTGATTCAAGACCACTTTATACAACTGAAGAAATATATAGAACAGATTTAAGTGAAGTTGTATTAAGAATGTCTGAACTTGGCATTACTGATTTTTATAATTTTGATTTTATTGCATCACCAGGACAGGAAGGAATTATTGGAGCGGTAGAAACACTTAATACGCTCGGTGCTTTAGACAGTGATAATACACTTTCTGACATCGGTAAAATGATGATTAAATTCCCTCTGGAACCAAGAATAAGCAGAATCATTGTTGAATCAATAATGAAATATCCAGAAACCATAGACAGAGTTTTGATTGCAGCTTCATTCTTATCTGCGAACTCACCATTTATATTGCCTCCAAACGAAGAAATGGAAGCCAGAAAAGCACATCACAGATTCAAAGATATGCAGGGTGATTTTGTAACTTATCTAAATGTTTACAATGCTTACAAACAGACAGATAATCGGGATAAATTCTGCAAAAAAAATTATCTTGATGAACGAGTAATGGCAGAAATTGAAAACATTCATTTTCAGTTAGGAGAAATTGTTGGAGACAAACTTGGAGTTCCACTAATAGAAAACGGTGGTTCAATGCAGGATTATCTATGCTGTATTGCTGCCGGAATGATTCAATTTGTCTGTATACGAACTGGACGAGAAAATTATCACTCATTAACTCAAGACCATATTTGTGTACATCCAGGTTCTGTTATGTTCAAACAGGACCCGGTATTTATAGTAGCCGGTGAAATTGTAAGAACAAGCCGTATTTTTGCTATGAGTGTTTCTCCTCTTACAAAGCCAATGCTAGATAAAATCAATCCAGATTTGTACGAAAGACTTCGTGCCTGCAAAAACAGTAAACTTGAAAAGGCTGAACCAATTATAGAAAAGACAAATTCTAATAATAAGAAAAAGCAGAATAACAAAAATATAAACACAAAGAAAATTGAAGAACCAGATCCAGAAAATTCAGTTTCTATCGGTGATTTTATTTTTGAAACAACAAAAATTAAAGGTAAAAAAGTTGCACTTTTACCAATTGACTATTTTAAACTTGCTGTTTTACAGGAAAAAGATAAAAATAAAATAAATATCCTTGGAAATTTAAAAGGTAAAATCATCACAAAAGATAATGGAACTCTTATGGAAGGAGAAAAATTATCTTTAATGATGCATATTGCAAAACATATTAATATCAGTCCGATTTCCGAAAAAAAATGGAACCGCAGAATGAATATTAATATCTACAATACAATAGGAAAAGAAACTTTAATAGATTCACTCGATTTTATTTTAAATACAGCAATTGCTAAACAGAAAGGCAGAGAATACGGATTTATAACTTTATTCACAGACGGAAACGGAAATTACTGGTTTAAAGTTTCAAGAGGATTTACAACTGCACAGACAGAATCACATCACTCTCTTGAAGTTTTAATTGAAGAACAAATAGATTTCTCTGATGAAGAAAAAAATAAAATCAATAATGCAATTAGAAAAATATCCGAATTATATCAAGAATAATTATTTTTGATTTGCATCTGAATATTCAACCCCAAGGATTTTTGCTGCACGTTTCTTTACATTTGCGTTCAATTTTTTATCATCTATAATTCTTCTGATAATTGGTTCTGCAGAACTGTAATGAGCTTTTTTATACATATCAAGACCAATGCTTATTGTAGTTACATCTGATGACTGTAAAAATTTGCAGCACAAATCTTCGTACATTGAATCATCTTTTTTTGCAATTTCATTACCAATTGCATAACGTAAAGTCTTTCTTTTATCATCTGTAAGTGTTTCTTCTGCAAGAGCAATAATTTCTTTTTTTCCTGCATTATTTTCTTTCATTAAAACCTGTACGATTTTTACTTTAGTTGTATCAGCAATTTTTTTATCTGTTAATTGTTCTACTAAAAATTTATTTCCTTCTTCTGTATTTAAATAAGCAATTGTTGTAAAACTTTCTTCTTTAATTAATTTTTCAGAATCATTTTTTGCACGATGAATTAAAGTAGGCATTGCCGATTTTAAATTCATTTCTTTTGCAGCTTTAATGGATTCCTGCTGAACTCTCCAATGATCATCTTTAATTCCCTGTAAAATTACTGCACAGGCTTCTTTATTATCAGGAAAGTTCTTTAATCCTTTTATAACATACTGTCTGAAATTAGGATCTGTAGAATCAAAATTACGGGTTAGAACTTTTACCGATTTATCAACTTTCATTAAACCGATTGCTTCTGCTGCATACATTCTAACGAACATATTTTCATCTTCATCTTCTATTATATCTACCAATAAACCCCATGTTTCAACAGCATGAATCTTACCACATGCACGCATTAATGACTGACGCTGTGGTACAGATAAATCATCTCTATCAAGATATTGAGCTAAAAACATTGCTTCTGATGAATCACCTATTTCTGCAAGAGTGTTGATTGCATCATTAAAATAAGATTCATTTTCACCTTCTATAATAGAAATTACAGCTGGAATTGCACATTTTGTTTTTACTGCAGAAATATAATCAAAAACGGCTTTTACAAGACTGTTTTTTTCATCATAAGGATCGTTCATAACATCAACTGCAAAATCTTCAAGACAAGGATCTTCCAGTTTTGTAAAATATATAAGGATTTTTTCTTTTAATGTTGAATTAATTGTTTCCTGAAATAAATCATATATTTCTTCTGAAAAACGATAATCTTCATTTTTATTCAAATCATCAAGTAAAGTTGCAACTTCAGAAGCTTTTCCAAATTGAATGATATTTTTCTTATTTTCTAAATCTTTCTTTGCATCTTCAGTTGAATCTGTGTTATTATCATTTTTTTGTTCAATTTTCTTAGGACGTTTAGCCGAAGGAATTTCAGAAATGCCGCCTTTAGAAACAGATACATTTTGTTCTGAACCATCTGATTCCTGTGCACATAAATTAAATACTAAAAATAATGATATTAAACAAACAAAAATCTTTTTCATGATAATACCTCTTGAACAAATCTGTTTACTAATAAAAAAAATAATTTACTATTTGGTAACAATATCGGAATAATTATACACCAGAATGAAATTTTTCAAGAAAATCTTTTCTATACTGTTCAAATCTGTCCTGATTTATTGCTTCCCTTATTTCTTTTAACATATTATTTAAGAAATATAAATTATGATATGAAGCATAAATTGAACTGCAGATTTCCTGATCTTTAAATAAATGTCTTAAATATGAACGTGAATAAGTTCTACAAACCTTACAATCACATTCAGGGTCAACAGGAGAAAAATCAGAAATCCATCTTTCCTGTTTTATAGATAACATTCCTTTATGAGTAAAATATGAACCGTTTCTGGCATTTCTTGTCGGTAAAACACAGTCAAACATATCTATACCGTTTTGAACTGCATCTAAAATATATTCTGGAGTTCCTATTCCCATAACATATTTTGGTTTATCTTCTGGCAAATATTGAACAGTGTAATTCAAATATTTTGTAAACATATCTGCAGGTTCACCAACACTTAACCCACCGATAGCAATTCCCTGTGTATCTAATTCTGATACAAATTCTGCACTTTGTTTTCTTAAATCTTCAAAAAAGTTTCCCTGCACTATTGGAAAAAGAATTCCTTTATATCCATTTTCTTTTTCTTTTTCCCATTCTTTTTTTGCACGAACAGCCCAGTCTGATGTAATTCTTAAGGCTTTTTCAGCTTCTTTATGTTCCACTCCCCATCCTGAACATACATCTAACTGCATTTGAATATCTGAATTAAATTTTGCCTGAGTCTGAACAACATTTTCCGGAGTAAAAAGATGATAAGAACCATCTATGTGACTTTGAAATTTTACACCATCATTATTAATTTTTCTTAATTTAGAAAGAGAAAAAACCTGGAATCCACCTGAATCTGTTAAAAAATTCTTTTTCCACTGAGAAAATCCATGTAAACCACCGGCTTGTTTTATTAAATCTGGTCCCGGTCTTAAAAATAAATGATATGTATTTGCAAGTATAATATCAAAATCAATTTCTTCAAGAAAATCTTTTGGCATTGCCTTTACAGTAGCATTTGTACCTACAGGCATAAAAACCGGAGTCTGTACATCTCCATGAGGCAAATGTAAAACTCCTGTCCGCGATTTTCCATCTGAACTTTTATGTTTTATATCAAAAATTTTCTCTATCATTTTATATCCTTATAAATTAAGTTTTACTAAATTTCAATAAAAATCCAGCAATAAAAATAAAGACAAAATCAGGAAGCCATGCACCAAATAACGGTGTTAATATTTCTGTTTTTGCAAGAACCATTGTACACATCTGGAATACATAAAATAAAACTACAGATACTATAGAAAGTGCAAGACTTATTAAAAGAACATTCTTTCGTGTTTTACCTGTAAGTCCAATTGCAAGTAAACCGGATATTAAGAAAATAAAAGGAAATGCGAATTTTTTATAATAAACTGATTGTTCTTCAAAATATGGAAGTCCGGCCTTTTTTAAATGAGTAATGTATTGCTGTGCTTCTTTACAGTTTACACTTTCTACATCAACAATTTTATTCTGGAAAATATCATAATTTTCTGTAAGTTTACTTAAGTAATTTTCAGATAAATCTGTTACTAAAAGAGTATCATCAATTGCTTCATATTGAATTGCATCTGAAACAATCCAGCGATTCTTGTCTATATTCCATTCTGCACTTTTGGCAAAGATTATTGCTTCAAGATTTTTTTCTTCATCCCTAAAAATAAAATAAACATTATACAGACCTTTTGTTTCATCATTATAATGTTTTGCTTTATAAATTACCTTTGAATTATCAGATATTACGACGACATTATCATTATCTGTATTGTCTTCAACTCCTAAAAGTGTATTCTGAAGTTTCTGCTTTTTATCCAGATATTTTACAACTAGTTTATCTTCCAGAAAAAACATACCAAGAGAACCTAAAGCAGCAAAAATTAAAATAGGTAAAACAAATTTAAACAATGAAATTCCACTTGCAAATAATGCAACCATTTCATTAGATGCGTATAAATCACTGAGTATATAAGAAACTGAAAATAAAAACGCAATTGGAGAAGCATACCAAACAGTTTTTGGAATATAATAAATCATTACCATCAATACATCTTTTACAGATGCTTTAGTTTCAAGATATGATGAAATGTTCATGAATAAATCTACGAGATTTAAAATAAGAGAGATGAAAAATAATGAAATAAAGAAAAAAGGTATTATCTTTTTTAAAATATATTGTACAAACTTCATTTATTTTTTTATCAACAACAGGCTCATAAAGAAACCTATTACTCCTATTAAAATATTAGGGAACCATATACACCAGAAGGCATTCAGTTCTACACGTACTACTAAAAGCTGCCCGGAAATATTCATTGCCCAATATAAAACACAGATTAAAACTCCGACGACTAATCCCATAGTTAATCCATTATGTTTACCGAATTGAAAGGCAATTGCAAATGCTAAAAAGGCAAAAAAGATTGATGCAAACGGTATTGCAATTTTTTTATACAATTCCATATTCCATGAATTTAAACGATAAGAATCCGTGTCACCTTTTGCTTTCATTTCTTTAATCTGTTTATTCAAATCAAAATAAGTCATTTCGCGTGGATTTTTTCCACTGTAACCGAATACTTCTGAATCAAAAATATTCATAATAACATTTTCAGATTTAATTACATCATAATTATTTTTATTATAAATATCTATTGAAGCTAAAGTTGTATCACTCATGTTTAATTGAAGAATTACACCTTCAGATTTGGCATCTGTTAAGATTGAATCTTTTGCAACAATAATATTTTCATTGTTATCATCTGTTGTTGTAAAAAAAATCAAATCGGATACATTCTGTTCATTTACATCACCAATAACAACTGTAGATTTTCCAAGACGTTTTACACTGTTTGGTTCAAGAATAATTGTTGGTGTAGAACGCATAATTTTATTAAAAAGTTTGTTGTATTTTATAGTTCCAAGCGGTAAAAGATAATCATTTACAAAAAAAGATACAATTGAAATTATAATTCCTAAAATAATAACTGGCTTGAAGATTGATTGAAAACTGAATCCCGATGCTCGAAAAATTAAAATTTCATTATCACTGACCATCCTTCCTAAACACATTAAAAAACCGATTAATGTTGCATAAGGAGCAGATTGAGAAATAATACCAGGCGTACTGTACAGCATGATTTTACAAACATCAAAAAAAGGCGCCCGTTGTGATAATAACTGTTCTCCAATTAATAAAATCTGATTTGCAAAGAAAACAACAAACAAAAAAGCAAAACAAACTGCAAAATAACTTAACAGTTCTTTATAGAGATATTTGATTAATATTTTGTTTCCTATTTCAGATTTTTTATTGAAAAACTCTAATTTTACTTTCATTAAACTCCAGTAGAACCAAAACCTTTAGTTCCTCTTTCTGTATCTGAAAGAGAATCTGTAATTGTAAAAATGCCTTGAGTAACAGGACTTACAATTATCTGTGCAATTCTATCTCCATTATTTATAGTAAAATCTGAATCACCTAAATTAATTAAAATCACTTTTAATTCACCACGATAATCACTATCTATAGTTCCAGGTGTATTCAAAACTGTTATTCCATTTTTAAAAGCAAGACCGGAACGTGGTCGTACCTGAATCTCATATCCTTCTGGAATTTCAAAAAACAAGCCAGTCGGAATTGTAGAAAATTTTCCTTTTTCAATAACGACTGGATTTTCAATATGAGCACAAACATCAGCTCCTGCACTTCCAGAAGTTTTATATTCAGGTAATTGTACACCATCTACAGTTTTGCATTTTATATTTACATTATTCATTTCTATATTATACCCTATTTCCAGGTTTCGTGACCATCACCTGTGATTAAAATTTGTTCTCCTAAATATGTTGGTTTTACATTAAAAAGAACATCGAAAAAAGCCTTTATTCTTGCAAAATATTCACGCACATTCCAGGAAAGATGAGTTTTTTTAGAAAATTTGTACAATTCTGGTGCAACATAACCAACTGCATTTAGACCAAGTTTTCTTGCAATATAAACTGAGCGGTAAACATGGAATTTTTGAGTTACAATACAACAGTCATTTACGCAAAAAACATCTCTTGCCCTGTACATTGTTTCATATGTACTAAAACCAGCGTGATCCATAAAAATAATATTTTCATTTACATTATGCATCTGTAAAACATATTTTCTGGAAGCGTTAACTTCATCATATTCTTTTGTACCATGATCTCCAGAAACAAGAAATTTTGTACAAGTATGATTATTTATTAAATCCATTGCACCTTCAATTCTGTCTCGTAAAACAAAAGAAACTGAACGATTACCAATTACTGCAGCACCTGGAACAATGGCTGTATATTTTACAGGTACATCTTCTATATTTGTAAAAATATATTTTTTAGAGTATTGAATTACATAAAGATTGATGAGAAAAGTTATTAAAATTAGAACAATAAAAATAATAAAAATTCTAGATAAAACTTTTTTAGTTCTTTTTCGCAAATACATGAATTATGTCCACCCTCTTATAAATTATAATGTATATTGAATAAAGTTTATAGTAGTAATTAATGATTTATAATAATAGAATTCTTAAAATTACAGATGTGTTTTAATTATAAAAAAAATCACACGGATTTTTAACAACTTTATTTTAGTTAAATTCTATCCGTGTGATTTTTATATTTTATATTAATTATTTATAGAACTATTTAGATTCCAATGCGTCGATATAAGAAAGATTCAATCTGCCCTGTTTATCTACTTCGAGTAATTTTACAGGAATCTGCTGTCCTTCTTTAAGAACATCTGTTACCTTGCTTACTCTTTCGCGGCTGAGTTTTGAAATGTGACACAAACCTTCTTTTCCAGGTAAAATTTCTACGAATGCACCAAATTCCATAATGCGTTTTACAGTTCCCTGGTAGATTGTTCCTACTTCTGGATCTTCTGTAATGCCTTTAACAGCTTTTTTAGCAGCTTCGCCGTTGA
>CALAUH010000344.1 GCA_937892225.1 uncultured Treponema sp. | reverse complement strand
TCAGAATAGATATTACTCGTGCATCAGGAAATGGTGGACAAGGAGTTAATACAACAGATAGTGCTGTTAGATTAACACATATACCAACTGGTATAATAGTTTATTCTCAAACTGAAAGATCTCAAATAAAGAATAAAGAAAAAGCATTTAGAGTATTACGTGCCCGTTTGTTTGATTTAGAAGAATCAAAAAAACAGGAAGAAAGAGCAGCTGCACGTTCAAGTATGGTAGGTTCAGGTGCACGTTCAGAAAAGATTCGTACTTATAACTTCCCTCAGGATCGTGTAACAGATCATCGTATAAATTATAGTGCTCATAATCTTCCGGGCTTTATGATGGGAAATATGGACGATATGCTTGATGCATTAAATGTCTATGCAAAAGAAGAAAAATTAGCAGTTGAAAATTTAATTAATCAATAATGATGGGAAAGAAGCATGACAATCGCTGAATTTAAAAAAAATGCAAGTGATTCTCTTGCTTCTTTTTTGACTGCCTCTTTAGATGTGCAGGTTCTTTTATCACATTGTTTAAATCTAGATAAAACACAAATCCTTTTACAATCAAATTTAGATATCCCTGAAGATAAATTGGAATGGTTAAATTCCGCCATTCAAAAAAGAAAACAGGGAATTCCAATTGCATATATTACCGGTAAAAAAGAATTTTATGGTTATGCTTTTTTTGTAACAAAAGATGTTCTTATTCCAAAACCAGATACAGAAATCCTTGTTGAAAATGCAATAAAAATTATCCTGGAAAAAATTGAAGCAAGAAAAAATCAGATTATAACAATTTGTGATATGTGTACTGGAAGTGGTTGTGTAGGAATTTCAATTCTAAAAACACTTGTCGAAAAATATAAAATTCCAGTTTCTGTTTTACCAAAAATTACTCTTGTAGATATTAGTGATTCCGCACTTGAAATTGCCAGAAAAAATGTTGCTCATCTTTTACAGAAGAATGAACTTTTGGAAAGAATAAGATTTATCCGTTCTAATCTTTTTGAACAGGTAACTGGTAGTTTTGATGTAATTGTTTCTAATCCGCCGTATATTCCTCACGAAATGGTAGATGAATTATTAAAAGACGGAAGATCAGAACCTCGTCTAGCTTTAGATGGCGATATTACTTTAACCGGTGAACGCTCTTTAGATAACGATGGATTAGAAATCATAAGAAATCTTATTATGCAGGCAATTAATCATTTGAGTCCAAAGGGGACAGTCCTCCTTGAAACTGGTGAGTATAATGCAAAAGCTACATCATTTTTTGCCCAGCGATTTGGATTAAAAACTAAAATATATAAAGATTTAGAAGGTCAGCTTCGTAATGTAGAAATGCATTATTAAAGAATATTAAAAATAAATTTTCTTTTTTTTCTATTGTAATGTATAATTAAAAAGATGCAATTTAGTTTTTATTTTAGTTTATGTGGAATTATTTTACTTCTTGTAATTTTTATTTTAAATTGTATTAATAATAATTTCCCAACTAGAACTAATATTGTTTATAAATATTTAATTCTCACCTGTATATTTTGTAATCTGATAGAATGTTTTACAATTTATTATGAGCATTATCTGCCTTACAATAATATTTTAGTTAAACAGATAATTTATTTTATGTATATTGGAATGTGTAATATTGAACCGTTCCTTTATTATCTGTTTATTTTATCAATTTGTTATGAGCAGATACGTTTTAAGAAAAGAGATACATTAGTTATTTTACTTCCATTTTTATATGAATTAGTTACTTTAGCTTCAAATCCGTTTACAAATTTTGTTTATTACTTTACCGAGAGTGGAGTCTATCAACGAAATGTTGGAGTTTATTCATATTATATAATCAATGTATATTTAATCATTCTTTGTATTTTAGAATTGATAAAAAGCGATTCTCCAAAAATGCATATTGCCTATACAATGGCTTTTTCGTCATTAATTTTTATTGGACTTTTAATTCAGATTTTATGTAAAGATTGTATTATTATTGGTTTTTGTCTTAGCATATCTTTTCTTATTATCAATTATATTATTCGAAATCCTCGTGAATTGCGTGACCCGAACAATGGTACGTATAACAGGTTTGCATTTAAAGAATATTATTTTCATAAAGAAAACAGATTAAAAGAAAAAGTTCTGGCTTTAGTACAATTAAGTAATTTTGATGTAATAATGCGAAATTATGGTTCGTCAAATTGTTATGCAATGCTCAGACATGTTATTCCGATTGTTCTGGAAAAAACTGGTATAAAATACGCTTTTTATTTATTCCACAATAGTTTTGTTTTTACTTGTGATGATACAGATTCTGCACTTGAGATTCTTGAATATATAAAATGGTATATGCCTTCTCCAAAGGATGTAAAAAATGTAATAACTTATGATTCTCTTCATCACGTACAGGTTGATAGAGATTCATTTATTATTTCCGATATGTCTTTTCTGGACAACATAAATTCGGGAGAAACAAATAAACTTGATGTCTTAACAGAATTACTTCAATATGCAGTTTTAGTAAATACAAATCACAATTCAATAAATATTATTGATAATAAACTTGTTAATGATTTTATTTCTGCTAATAAGAGACGTAAGGCAATGCATGATGCAATTCAAAAACAGTCTTTTGAAGTTTATATGCAGCCTATTTATGATTTAAAATTAAAAGCTTTTACGGGAGTAGAATCACTTTTACGTTTAAAAGATGAAAACGGGGATTTTATTCCTCCTTCTTTGTTTATTCCTGATGCAGAAAAAGACGGCAGTATTATAAAACTTGGTGAAATATCATTAAGAAAAACCTGTGAATATATACGATATGGAAATCTTGTGCAGAAAGGAATTAAGAAAGTAAATATTAATCTTTCTATGATTCAATGTATGCAGGATAATATTGTTGAAAAAATAATTAATATTCTTGATGAATATCAGATTCCTCCTACATTAATTCGTTTTGAAATAACAGAAACTGTAATGGCAACAAATCCTGATCAACTTGCTGCGGTTATGCGTGGGTTAGGGGAATTTGGAATTGAGTTTGCTCTAGATGATTATGGAACTGGTTATTCTAATACTTCAAGATTATTGAGTTTCCCATTTTCTGAAATTAAGTTTGATAAAAGTTTTGTTAATTCAATTCTTGTAGATGATAAAAATTCTATACCGTTAAAACATTTAATGAGCATGGTAAAGAGTTCTGGAATGCTTACTCTTGTAGAAGGTGTTGAAGAAAAAGAAACCTCCGATCTTATAGAAGAATTCGGAGGTGACTTAATACAAGGTTTTTATTATGCAAAACCTATGCCTTTAGAAGAATTCAAAAAAACTATTAAATAATTATTCTTCGCTTTTAGAAATAAAAAGACTTACGCCTTCGCTAGGAAATTTCTGTTTAATAAAATTAATAATTTCTTTAATAATTTTAATACCGTTTAAATCAGTATAGGCAAAAAGAATAAAATTTAATTCCGGCCAGATTGTGTTGCCAAGTTTTTTAGAACTTCCGCCTCGGCCTTTTACTTCTGGTAAAAGAGTATATTGAATGTCAGGAATCCTTTCTTCGAGAAGTTCAATAATATCTTCTTCTATTGATTGATTAGAAATTATTTCTGCTTTATAAATCATAATCTTTCCTTACAATATTTGTTGTATTTAATAATTTATTTGTTTGTGCTTCAGCTTCTTTTTTCATAACAAGACTGTATAATACTGGAATAATGAGCAAGGTTACAAAAGTACTTGTTATTAATCCACCGGTTACTGTAATTGCAATTGGTTGTACAATACTTGTCTGACCTTCGTTTGCAAAACACATTGGAAGCATACCAAGAATTGTTGTTAAAGTTGTCATTAATACTGGACGGAAACGGCTTATTCCAGATTCATAACAAGCTTCTTTAAGTTTATATCCTCTTCCTACCAGAATGTTTGTGTAGTCGACGAGAATAATACCATTGTTTACTACAATACCTAACAGCATGATAATACCAATCATAGACATTAAAGATAATGCCTGACCTGTTATCTTGTTTATAAGAATTACACCAATCATTAAAAATGGCATTGTTGCAAGGTTGATTAAAGGTGCCTTAAAACTTTCGTAAGTAGAAGCCATTACACCGAATACAAGAAGGATGGCAAGAATAGCAATTTTGATATAGAAACCATACTGACTTACTGTATCTTTCCATGCACCTTCATAATTAACAACTACAGATTCTGGAATTACAACTGATTCAGAAATTATCTGTTTAATTTCGTCTTCAATTACATTATCGTTTTCGTCTGTAAGATTGCTTGCACGAACGTGAATAATTCGTTTCTGGTTTTCACGGGCAATAGAAACAGGTCCAAAACCTTTTTTTACAGTTGCAAAGTTTGCAACACTTATCATTCCGCCGTTACCACGAACATAAATAGAATTCAAATCATCTATTGTTTTTCTGTCTTCTGGTCTGTAAGAAACTACGACATTGTAATCTTTACCGTTGTTTCTGTATACACAGGCGGTTGTACCATTAATTGCATAATTTATTTCTCTTGCAACTGTAGTAATATCAACACCGAAAGAATAAGCTCTTTCTCGGTCTATAACTATTTCTACCTGTGGAAGACCTTTGCTCATACTTATAGTAGGTTCACTGATTTTTTTATATCCAGAAATAGCACTTGTTATTTCATCTGCTGTATTAAGAGCTGCATCTAAATCATCAGATAAAAGTACAATATCAACACTGCTTCCAACCCACTGACCTCTGAAGCCTTCGCTAAAGTTGAATCTGGCATTAGGGAATTCTTCGAAGTGTTTACGTATTTTAGACTGCATTACCTGAGCTGAATCAATCTGTTTATCTGTAGTTGGTAAAGCAATTGTAATAGAACCTCTGTTTGTAGAAGCGTTTCGTCCGCCTCCACCAATAGAAGTTGTTATTGTCTTAATACCCTGACATTCATTTTTTGCATATGTTTCCATTGCAAGAACAACTTTTTTTGTTTCTTCGTAAGTTGTCGCAGTGTCAAGATTTATGTTTAACTGAACCTGGTCATCTCTTCCGGCAGGAATTTGATTAATCTGCATAGATGGAAGGAATGCTAAAGAAATAATGAGTACACCTGCAGCTGCTAAAATTGTTACTAATCTGTTGTTTAATGCAAGTTTTAATAATTTAGCATAAAGATTTGTAAACCATACAATTGTATTTTCAAAGAATCCGTATATTTTTATTAATACAGGATTTGTAACAGGTTTTTCTTTTCTGTTAGAAAGAGGTAAGAACTTACCTGCAAGAACTGGTACTAAGAAAACGGCAACAAGTAAAGATGAAACAAGAGAAATTACAATTGTAAAGATAGCATCTTTGAACATCTGTCCCATCATTCCTAAATCTTTGATAAAGAAAACGAAAGGAAGAAATACACAGATAGTTGTAAGGTTACCAGAAACTACAGACATGAGCATTTCCTGTGAACCCAAAATCGCGGATATTTTCGGTTTTGCACCTCGCTGCCGGTATGAGAAAATGTTATCTATCATTACGATGGAAGCATCTACAATCATTCCGACACCTAAGATTAAACCTGTTAATGTCATCATGTTTAAAGTGATTCCAAACATACTCATAGAGAACAGTGTAATTATGATAGAAAGAGGAATCGAAATAGAAATAATAATTGTTGATTTAAAATTCTGTAAGAAGATAAAAAGAATTAATACTGCTAAAAGAAGTCCCTGCCATGCAGAATTAATCAATGTATTTATAGTTTCGCGGATTGAATCAGTTGAGTCCTGAATAATTTCGAGCGTAATATCAGAAGGAAGATTTTTTTGTGCCTGTTTTATTTTTTTGTAAACATTGTTAGCAACTGTAACTGTGTTTGCATCAGACTGTTTGGTAACATTTATGTAAACACCGATTTCTCCATTAATAAAAGATTCCTGTGTTACTTCACCAAAACCGATAAATACATCTGCAATATCGTTAAGACGTACTGAATAACCATTGATTGAAGAAATTACAGTCTGTTTAATTTCTTCAAGAGAGTTATATTCACCAGTTGTTCTTACAATATAGTTCTTTTTACCATCCTGAATTTTACCGCCGCCTAATTCAAGATTTTGTTTTGACAAAGCAGAAGATACAGTTGGAACGCTATAACCATAGGCAGCCATTCTGTTTTGATCAAGAAGAACGTTTACCTGTGCAGTTCGTCCTCCCCATACGGCTGCTTCTCCAACCCCGTCAGCCTGTTCAATGATGCTTACAATATTACTTTCTGCAATTGCCTTTAAATCATCAACTGAACGGTTACCGCGAATAAGAATTCTCATGATGTCACCAGAATCTCCGGAGAAACGATTGATTGTCGGATCACTGGCATTTTCTGGTAATGAACGTTTAACACGGTCAAGTTTATCGCGGATATCATTAACTGTCTTGTCTAAGTCTGTTCCGTATTCAAATTCAAGTGATACATTAGAAGAACCTTCGTTAGAAGTTGAAGACATACTTTTTAGTCCGTTTACACTTACAACAGCACTTTCTATAAGTTTAGTTACTGTTTTTTCTACAGATTCAGAACCTGCATTAGGGTAACTTGTAGAAATAGACAAATATGGATTTTCTACTTCAGGCATAAGGGCTATTGAAACTTTACTAATTGTAAAAAGTCCTAAAATACCTAAAAGAGCAAATATAATTAAAATTAAAACCGGATGGTCCAGTGTTTTTCTACTTAAACTCATTTTTTAGTCCTTTTTATTTTTCTTGTCTTTAGGAGGCTTTTTATCCATAGCGCCGTCTAAATCCATTGGTGGCATATCATCTTTATCTTTAAAACTTTCAGGCATTTTAATGTTACCGCTGATATCACTGATAGTGGCACCGTCAAATAATGTAAGCATACCTTCTGTAACTACAATTTCTCCTGCTTCAATACCGCTTGTAATCTGATAATAACCGTTTACGTTGTGTCCTAAAGTAACTTCACGTTTTGTAACAGTACAGTCCTGATTTACAACATATAAATAATTTTTATCAACTTTAATAAGTTATTGGATTAAATTTTAATATAAAATGAATTTACATAAAAAGTTATTAAGTTTATAAAAATAAATATATAATCATAAAGTAATTTATTCG
>CALAUH010000343.1 GCA_937892225.1 uncultured Treponema sp. | reverse complement strand
GTTTATTATATAATGTAAAATTTTGACCCAGTAGCTCAGCTGGATAGAGCATCCGCCTCCTAAGCGGAAGGTCGTGCGTTCGAATCGCATTTGGGTCATAAAATTAAGAGAAAAAAGGAGTTTTGTAATGAAGAAAATTTTGGTATCTTCTACTAATCAGGAAGTTCTTGCGGTTGTAAAAAAAGGGTGTCAGCGTTATTCGGCTTATTTTGATCCTTTGTTTTGTCCTGATACTGATGAAGCTCTTAGTTTGATTGATTATGAATTACCAGAAATTAAGGTTTTGGATTTTTCTTCAGAGGATTTAGATTGTGAACGAATTTTATCTGCAATTCATGGGGATCCTTGGCTGCATAATGGTGGAATTATTGCGGTTGTTTCGAATGGAGATAAACTTCTTGAACTTGAAGAAAAAAAAGATCCTAACATTTTGATTATTCAGACTATATCATCATTTAAAGATAATTTTGAAAGACTTTTGCGTGTTTTATGGTCTAATCAAAGATTCTTGTTTAATCGTGGAATGCAGGAACAGATGGGCGGACAGGAAAACGGAGGATTTATTTGTGATAATAATCCAATGGATATCAGAATATTCACAAGTTTTCTTGTAAACTTTTTGTACTGTTCAAATAGAATTGATGCAGAAGGTCGATATGCGTTACAGACAACTTTGATGGAACTTTTGACCAATGCTCTTGAACATGGAAACTGTAATATCACTTATGAAGAAAAAACTGAATGTTTGAGCAGTGGTGGAAATATTATGCAGTTGATTGCAGAAAAATTGAAAAATCCAGAAATTGCTGCAAAAAAAATCCGTATTGAATATCAGATTGGAAGAGAAACTTCTGAATTTACTATTAAAGATGAAGGTAACGGTTTTGACTGGAAATCTCACATTGATAAAGAAGATATTGAGGGATTACATGGACGAGGTATGTTTTTATCAAAGAGCCTTGTTTCAAAATTGTGTTATAATGACAAAGGAAATGAAGTAACTTTCGAAATTAATAATCAGCGTGATGAATCAAACAATGTTCCTGGAATCATGATTCCTTTTAAAACTGAATCTTATGAACCTAGAGAAATTGTTTGTAAACAGAATGAACCTTCTAATGATTTGTACTTTATTGTTTCTGGTAGATATGGTGTTTATGCTGATGGAAAATTGATTTCTGTATTAACTCCAAATGATATGTTTATTGGAGAAATGGCATTTTTGTTAAATGACAGACGTTCTGCTACAATTATGTCTGCCGGTAATGGAAAATTAATTAAAATCCCAAAAACATCGTTTGTTAATTTGATTAGAAAGAATCCGCACTATGGTATTTTCCTTTCAAAACTTCTTGCACAGCGAGTAGTTCGTCAAAATCAAAAGACAATTGATTTACAGGAAAAAATCAAGGAATTAGAAAAATAGTAAAAAAAAAGCCTTCAATCTAAATTGAAGGCTTTTTTTATTTTTAGAACAATCCGGAAATTACACCGTTATCGTCAACATCAATGTCTAATGCGGCAGGAGCTTTTGGTAATCCTGGCATTGTCATAATGTCACCGGCAAGTGCAACTACAAATCCTGCTCCTGCATATAATTGTACGTCGCGGATTGGGAATGTAAAATCACGAGGTGCTCCAATCAATTTTGGATCATGGCTAATAGAGTTCTGTGTTTTTGCAATACAAATTGGTAACTTGCCATATCCGTTTTCTTCGAAAGATTTAAGTTTTTTAAGTGCAGCAGGGTCAATTTCAACGTCTTTAGCACGGTAAATTTCTGTTGCAATCTTCTTAATTTTGTCTGCAAGTGGAAGATCAAGTTCGTAAAGTGGATGATAAGAAGCTTTTCCACTGTCTGCAATTTCTGCTACAACTTTTGCTAAATCTGCAGCACCTTCGCCACCTTTGCCCCATCCTTCAGAAAGAACTGCTTTTGCTCCCATATCAGAACAAAGTTTTTCCAAAAGTTTAATTTCATCATCAGTATCTGTAATGAATTTATTAACTGCAACAACAGCTGGAAGACCGAATTTTGCAATGTTTTCGATATGTGTTTTAAGATTTTCAAAACCTTTTTCCAAAGCGGCACAATCTGGTTTGCTTAAATCAGCTTTTGCAATTCCACCATGCATCTTTAATGCGCGGATTGTAGCAACAATTACTACTGCGCTTGGTTTTAATCCTGCTGAACGGCATTTAATGTCTAAGAATTTTTCTGCCCCTAGGTCTGCGGCAAATCCTGCTTCTGTAACAACGTAATCACCTGTAGCCAAAGCACACATTGTAGCGTTAACACTGTTACAACCGTGTGCAATATTAGCAAAAGGTCCGCCGTGAACAAATGCTGGATTTTTTTCCAGAGTCTGAACAAGGTTTGGTTTGATTACATCTTTTAAAAGAGCAGCAACAGCACCAGTACATTTAAGCTGTCCGAATGTAACGTTTTCTTTATTATAGTTCTGGCCGATTACAATGCGGTCCAATCTTTCTTTAAGTTCGCTGATTGTTTTTGAAAGACAAACGATTGCCATAATTTCAGAAGCAACGGCAATTGTAAAATGATCTTCGCGAGGAACACCCTGCATTCTTCCACCAAGACCGATTGTAATGTTACGAAGAGCGCGGTCGTTTAAGTCTACACAGCGTTTCCAGCTGATTGTACGGCTGTCGAGGTTTAATTCATTTCCCTGCTGTAAGTGATTATCAATTAAGGCTGCAATCAAATTATTTGCAATGCTAATGGCATGAATATCACCAGTAAAATGAAGGTTGATATCTTCCATTGGAACAATCTGTGCGTATCCACCGCCACAGGCACCGCCTTTTACACCAAAACAAGGTCCAAGACTTGGTTCGCGGAGTGCTACAACAGTTTTTTTTCCGATTTTATTTAATCCATCTGCAAGTCCAATAGAAACTGTAGATTTTCCTTCTCCTGCTGGAGTTGGAGTAACTGCTGTAACTAAAATAAGTTTTCCAGGCTTTTTAGATGCTTTTTCCTGTAATGTTTTTAATTCGTTAAAAGTTAATTTAGCCTTGTAAGGTCCGTAAAGTTCAAGTGATTCAGGTTTAATGTCGATTTTTTCTGCAATCTTTGTGATTGGTTCCATTATATTTTTCTGGGCGATTTCGATATCTGTCATTTTTTATTCCTTATATAAAAAAATATGATATAATTTTAACCGAAGTATATTTATTTAACAAGATGTTTATAAAGGCATAATGTTAAAGTTATATAAAAAGGAGATAAATTATGGAATCTGGTGAATCAAATGAAATGCAGAACAAGATTAGTGAAAAAGTAAAAAGCAGTCTCTTGCACAGAAATGTTCTTGGAGCTTTGGGAATGCTTTTACCAATCATAAGTATTTTGGGTGGATTTTTGGTAAAAAACAAAACTTCTAATGAATGGTGGTATTCAATCAGTGTGACTTATTATATTACACCTGCACTGGCAGTAATTTTAGGTTCCTGTGGAATTTTTTTACTTTGCTATCGTTCTTATGAAAAAATAGATACTGTAATAAATGTCCTTTCCGGAATTGCGGCACTTGTTGTAGTTTTATTTCCTTGTGATAATCCTTATGGATATGAATATGTAGGATTTTTTCAGCTTCCTGTAAAAGTTTCTAATATTGTGCATTTGGTAGCTGCATTTGTTTTGTTCGGACTGTTGATTGCAAATATTGCGTTTTTGTTTACAAAAGGAAAAAGTAAAAAGCGCAACGTAATTTATAAAGTATGTGCACATGTTATGTTAATTGATATGACTTGTCTTGGTATTTCTGCTTTTTTCAAAAATACACCAGGATGGTCAATTATGATAGCTGAATCAATTCTTTTGTTCAGTTTTGGAATTGCATGGCTTACTAAAGGACGATTCTTTTTTAGAAATTTAAAAGATTAAAATAATTTTTCTATATCTGATTCATCTAAATATTTATAATCACCGGGAGAAAGTGTTTTGTCTAAAACAAGTTTTCCCATGCTGATTCTTTTTAAAAAGATTACATTGTTGTTAACTGCAGAAAACATTCTTTTTACCTGGTGATATTTTCCTTCGTGAATTGTTAAAAGTGCTGCAGTAACAGAAGAAACTGAATTTATATATTTTTCGTATACACAGGTATTTATTAAGTTTTGTGTGATTTGTTCAGAATTACACCATTGTACACAAGCCGGTTCTGATGTAAATCCCTGTTCGTTTCCTTCTGGTGGAATTTCCAATCCTTTGGAAAAACATTCTTCTATTTCTTTTTTGTGATTATCAGATTCTGGTTTTTCAAGAATACAAAAATAGGTTTTATCAATATGATTTTTTGGTGAAATGACTTTGTGTGTAAGTTCACCGTCTGTTGTAAAAATTAAAAGACCTTCTGTATCAATATCGAGGCGTCCTATTAAATGTAAATGTGATTCAAGATATGATGTATGGAAAGTTTCATCTAGAAGTTCAAAAACCGTCTGATGTTCTCCATCTTTGTTGGAAGATACGCAGTCTAACGGTTTGTTCATCATCAGATAAATATTTTTGTGTAAATTGATTTCATCACCATCTATAGTGATTGTATCGGTATCTGTGTTGATCTGTGTAGCACTGTCAAAAACTCTTGTATTGTTTACAAGGACTTCGCTGGCTCTTAAAAGGCGTTTAATATCCTTTCGAGAGCCAAAGCCTTCGTGTGCTAATATTTTATCTAGGCGTTCTTTTTGCATGCTTTTTTAATTTCTTCTGAGTTTTTAACAAGGATAATAAAAAGCATGATGATTTCATAAATGATTCTTAATCCAATTGGACCGCCAATCATAACGATTAATCCCCACCATCCTTTCCATGTGTATCCGCCCATACCCCAGTTTGTCTGGAACCAGAAGAGCATTATTAAACCCATTACAATACAGAAGATTGTAGATAAAATATAAAGGAACTTTAAGATTTTTTCTAATAACAATGATTTGAAATTGAAAATATCTGCAAGCCATTTGAAAAATTTTGGTAATTTTTCTTTTTTATTTTCTGGTAATACTAAAGCAAAAATAATTATTGTTAAGATTGCAGCAATTATTAATGCAAGAACACCTGATACGATTAAAAATAAATTTTTTTCTAATAAAGACATAATAAATTTCTCCTATTATTTTCTTTTTTCTAAAGGAATGAATGTTCTTTCTTCAGAAATATTTTTGTAAGCAGGACGATAGATTCTTCCACCGCTTACGATTTCTTCTATTCTATGGGCAGACCATCCTGCAATTCTAGATATAGCAAAAATCGGTGTAAACAATTCACGAGGAATGTTTAACATAGTGTAAACAAAGCCTGAATAGAAGTCAACATTTGCACAAATCTGTTTATCTGAGTTATGTACATCTTTAATAATAGCAGGTGCAAGTCTTTCGATTGTATCATAAAGCATAAATTCGTCCATACAGCCTTTTTCTGCAGCAAGTTCTTTTGCTTTTGCTTTAAGTAAAACTTCACGAGGGTCGCTGATTGTATAAACTGCGTGTCCCATACCGTAAATTAAACCTGTTCTATCAAAAGCTTCTTTACTTGCAATCTTTCTTAGGTAAGCAGAAATTTCTTTTTCATTATTCCAGTCTTTGATGTTTGCTTTAATGTCATCCATCATTTCGATTACTTTAATGTTTGCACCACCATGGCGTCTTCCTTTTAAAGAACCGACTGCTGCTGCAATTGCTGAATAAGTATCTGTATCAGCTGATGAAACAACGTGTACAGTTAAAGAAGAGTTGTTACCGCCACCGTGTTCTGCATGAATAATCAAAGCCAGATCAAGAATTTCTGCTTCAAGAGGTGTATAAGATTTATTTGAACGAATAAGTCTTAAAAAGTTTTCTGCAGTAGAAAGATTTGGTTTTGGATTATGAATGTACATACTTTTATCATCATAATAGCGGCGTTTTGCCTGATAACCATATGCAGCAAGTGTTGAGAAACGAGCTATTAATTGAATACACTGGCGGATAATATTTCCTACTGAACGACCTTCTGGATCTTCATCATACGAATAACTTGCAAGAACTCCGCGTGCTATTTTGTTCATAATATCGTTTGAAGGTGCTTTCATAATCATATCTTCTGTAAAGTTTGCAGGAAGCATACGACATTCACCTAAATAATTAGAGAATATTTCTAATTGTGATTTTGTTGGAAGCTCACCGAAAAGTAAAAGGTAAGCACACTGTTCATATCCGTAAAGATTGTTTTTTGCAGAATCATTTATAAGATCAACAACATCATAACCACGATAAATTAATTTTCCAGGAACTGCAATTTTCTGTCCGTCTTTAATTTCATATCCGACTACATCACCGATTCTTGTAAGTCCGACTAAAACACCAGTTCCGTTTGCATTTCTTAAACCTCGTTTGACGTCATATTTAGAATACAAATCTGGATTAATAGGATCATTGTGAACTGCTAATGATTCTAATTTTTTTAAAATGGCAGTTTCTTCTTTCTTGTTTGTCATAGGCGTCCTCCGAAAAGAATTGAATATTTATTTATTAGTTTTTGTAATTTTGTATAAATATACAAGAATTACTATATTAAATTAAATAATTATACAAATAATAAATAATATATGCAATAAAGTAAAAGTATAATTAACTTAAAATTCAGGAATTTCTTTTAATTTTGTGTATTTATTGTCATATTCGTGAGTGCTTGGCCGTAAGCCCATTATTCTTTCATTTTCTGCAGTCAGCTGATCTTTTATCATCTGTTTAAATGCGTTCATCATTGGTTCAGGATTAATTTCTTTGTTTACAAGATTTATCTGTTGTAATTCTTTTATAAAATAATAACAGCATTCAACAGTAGAAATATAATCTGGTTCGGGTTCACGTTTGAATGTAAAAATCGAAGAATATTTTCCTGCAAAAGAAACGCGTGGAAGTTCAAGCAAGAATGGATTGTGATCAATCATTTTTTTTGAACAGAACCATGTTGCATCCAAAATAATAACCAGAAGTGTTTTGGTACCAACCGCTTCTTTGAATCCTTCTTTTTTAATTGTCCATGCTTCTTCCCCAGGATACATCATTACTGGAAAATAAGCGGGGTCTTTAAGAAGAGTCTGTAATCTTTCGTTTGTAGAAAAATCAAGTCCGACAATAATTTCAGAATTTTTTAAACTGATGTGAGCAATATTTCCAGTCCCGGTTCTTTGTTTTTTAAATTCCTTTGGATGCATTAATAATACGAATTTAATCCCCGTATCAATTTCCTGAGTATATTTACAAAGACAGTTAGAGATTGGTTTATAACATTTGTAGCATCGTTCACTCATAGGGAAAAATATATCATAAAATTAGTAATTTTTATAGATTTACAGTTGTTTATTAAATATAAATTTTGTTTTATATTATTAATATGAAAAGAATGTGTTTGTTTTGTATCTTTTTATTTTTATCAGTTTCCTGTTCCTTAAAGTATTCTGATGAAGTAAAAGCAGAAAATAAAAATCCAGAGTTTGTTTTTTCGAATACAAAAGTTGTCAGATATACAGATAAAATTAAAACTACGGAAATTGATGCAAAAAAAATTGAACAATATAAAGATACAAATGCATCTTATGCACAGGATGTACAGTTTCAGACATTTAACAAAGAGTCTCAAGTAGATATGGAAGGCTCTTGTGGTCTGTTAATGGCAAATACAGATTCAGGTTTGTATGAACTTTATGATTCAATCAAACTTTACAGTAAAGAACATAATGTAAATTTTTTTGCAAACGTATTAAAATATAATTCGAAAAATGAACAGCTTACAGGTTCCAGAAGTGATACAGTCCATATTGAAAAAGGCGGAACTGTAATTTATGGAAGTGGATTTTCTGCAAGCGGAATTAACGGAGAATATTCTTTTTCGGGAACTGTAAGTGGAGAAATTGAATCTTCAGAAGAAAAAGAAGGTGAGTATAATGAATAAAAAGTTTATAAGTTTAATTTTTATAGCGGCAATTTTTAATCCTCTTTTTGCAGATAAAATTATTTTTTCAGCAGGAAATATGAGCGGTCAGTCCGGAAAAAAAAGTTCAAAAACAGTTTTATCGGGAAATGCATATATAAAAACGGATACAATGGAAATTTACGCAGATACTGTAGAGTTATCTGGTGATGATTATAATGATATAAAAGCAACAGGGCATGTTTCAGGAAAAAACTTTGAATCAAAAATGGAATTTACCTGTGAAACTCTTGAGTTCAATCGCAAAACAAAAATTGCACTTTTAAAAGGAAGTGTAGATTTAGTTGATGTTGAAAACAGTGTAAAAGCAAAGGCCCAGATGATTGAATATAATCAGGATAGTGAAACTGCAATTCTACAGATTCAGATTAATCTTGTTCAAAAAGATAATGTATGTACAGGTTCCTATGCAGTTTATCAGAAAAAAAATCAGATGCTGGAAATTTCAGGAAATGCTCAGGTTAAACAAGGTGATGATACATTCAGAGCTCAGCAGATATCACTTAATTTAAAAACCCAGGAAATAACTTTAAGCGGAAATGTAAAAGGTGCTGTAAAAGCAGAAAATAAATCTGAACCAAAAGAGCAGCCTTTAGAAACAGAAAATCATGAAGTAAAAGAAGATACTTTAGAAACAGAAGAACAGACTGTAGTTGAAAAAAGCGGAGAAAAAGGTAGTTCTGCTTTACCAATAAAGAAAAATAAAACTGATGAAGAAAAAGAAGATCACAGTGAAATTATAGAAGAAGAAAAAACAGTTTTGGAAGAAACAGAATCTAAGCAGGAATAAAAAATGATATTAGACAGTAAAAAAGATGAATTAAGAGTTTCAAGTTTATATAAATCATTTGGAAAAAAAGACGTTGTAAAAGGCGTTGATTTTAAAATGACAACTGGTGAAGTATTAGGACTTTTAGGTCCAAATGGTGCTGGTAAAACAACAACATTTTATATGGTTGTAGGATTTTACAGACCAACTTCCGGAGATGTTTTTCTTAATGATGAAAGAATCACTGATTTACCAATGTATAAACGTGCAAGAATGGGAATTTCTTATCTGCCGCAGGAACCTTCTGTTTTTAAGAAGTTTACAGTAGAAGAAAATATCTGGTCAGTTTTGGAAACAAGAAAAGACTTGTCTTATCATGATAGAAAACAGAAATTAGAAGATTTAATAGAAGAATTTTCAATTGGCAGAATCAGACATCAAAAAGCATATACATTGTCTGGCGGTGAACGAAGAAGAACAGAAATTGCACGTTCTCTAGCAATTGAACCAAAGTTTTTACTGCTTGATGAACCTTTTGCAGGTATTGATCCAATTGCAGTTGCAGATATTAAAAGTGTAATAAAGCTTTTATCAAATCATGGAATTGGAATTTTAATTACAGATCATAACGTTCGAGATACTCTTGAAATTACAGACAGGGCAATCATTATAAATACTGGAACAATTATGCTTCAGGGTACAAAAGATGAAATCATAAATAATGAACTTGCCAGAGAAATTTATCTTGGAAAAAATTTCAGTATGTAAATTTTGAGTTTCTATTTATCGGTTTTTATTTGACATATAATTTTTCTTACGTTACAATAAGAAACGAACTATTCTAAACTTTTAAAATAGGAGTGAACTATATGCTAAATTGGATTTGGTTTATAATTCTCCCTGTTGTTGGAATTGTTCTTGGATGGATTATTCGCTGGTTGTATGCCAGATTTCAATTATCTGCTTCAGAGCAGAAAGCAGAACGTGTTAAACAGGATGCTATAAGAGAAGCTGAAGCACAGAAAAAAGAAATTTTGTTAAACGCAAAAGATGAGCTCATTCGGGAAAGAAATCAGCAGGAAAGGGAGAATCGGGAACGCCGTGCTGAAGTTCAGCGTTACGAAGCAAGAGTAAATAAAAAAGAAGAGCTGTTAGATCAAAAAGCAGCTGAATTTGAAAAAAATGAAAAAGAACTTGCAGAAACAAAATCTGCAATGTTAAAACGAGAAGAAACTTTAGCAAAGCAGGAAGAGTTATATAGATCAGAACTTGAAAAGATTTCTGGTTTGTCTGCTCAGGAAGCAAAAGAACTTATTATTAAAAATCTTGAGAATGAAGCTCGTCATGACGCTCAGGCATTAATTAATAAGATTGAACAGGAAGCTCAGTTAACTGCAGAAAAGAAAGCTAAGGACATTTTAATTACTACAATTCAGAGAATCGCACCTGAAACTACAAGTGATATTACTGTAACAACAGTTTCACTTCCTAGTGATGAAATGAAAGGTCGTATTATCGGTCGCGAAGGTAGAAATATCAGAGCACTTGAAACATTAACAGGTGTAGATATCATTATTGATGATACTCCTGAAGCTGTAGTTATTTCTTGTTTTGATCCAGTTCGTAAAGAAATTGCAAAGGAATCTTTGGAACGTCTTATTTCTGATGGACGTATTCATCCTGCAAGAATTGAAGAAATTGTTCAGAAAGTTACTCACGAAGTACAGAACAAGATTTACGAAGAAGGTGAAAAAGCTTTATTTGATCTTGGAATTCATAATATGAATACAGATGGAATCAGAGCTCTTGGCCGTCTTTATTTCAGAACAAGTTATGGACAGAATGTTCTTACACATTCAAAAGAAGTTGCAATGGCTGCCAGTATGATTGCTGCAGAAATTGGAGCTGACAGAGAAATGGCAAAACGTGCTGCTATCCTTCATGATATTGGTAAGGGTGCAGAAAATGATAGTGATCAGAACCATGCAGAAGTAGGAGCTGAAATGGCTCGTAAAATGGGTGAAGATCCTAGAATCGTAAATGCTATTGGCGCTCACCATAATGATATTGAAGCAACAAGTATAGAAGCTGTAATTGTACAGATTGCAGATGCTATTTCAGCTGCTCGTCCAGGTGCAAGACGTGAAACAATAGATAATTACGTTAAACGTTTGGAAAATCTTGAAGCAATTGCCGAAGGATTTGCAGGTGTAGAAAAAGCTTATGCTATACAGGCAGGACGTGAACTTCGTATTTTGGTAAATAATGAAAAGATACCAGATGGAGAAGTAAAAGACTTGGCAAGAAGTATTGCAAAACAGATTGAAAGTGATTTGCGATATCCTGGTCGTATACGTCTTACAATGATTAGGGAAACAAGAATTGTTGAATATGCACGTTAGTGTGTAAAAGACAATCTTATAAAAATTAGGGGGAAGCCAGTTGGTATTTTATTTTACCAGCTGGCTTTTTTTTGCTTAAAAAAAATACGGAAGATTAAAAAAAATCTTCCGTATTTTTTATTCGTGTATCCCTTTAATAATCCCGCGAAATTTAACAGCGAGTTTGCAAGGCAAACTCGACAAATAAGCGGGGGTTAATGGGCTCCCGCGAAATTTAACAGCGAGTTTGCAAGGCAAACTCGACAAATAAGCGGGGGTTAATGGGCTCCCGCGAAATTTTACAGCGAGTTTGTAAGGCAAACTCGACAAATAAGCGGGGGTTAATGGGCTCCCGCGAAATTTAACAGCGAGTTTGCAA
>CALAUH010000342.1 GCA_937892225.1 uncultured Treponema sp. | reverse complement strand
GGATGGAAAAATCAGTCCATTACAGGAAAAACAGCTTTCAACATTTACTGGAAATGTAAGAGCATTAAAAGTAAAAGGAACTTTTGATGACTGTCAGAAATTAGTTAAAACTGCATTTACAGATACAGAATTAAGAAAAAAACTCAGACTTTCTTCTGCAAACTCAATTAATATTTCAAGATTATTACCACAGAGTTTCTATTATATGTATTCTGCTTTAGTTGTAAAAAACAGATGTGCAATGGATAACAAAATTTCAGATCCTTCTATAATTATGATTGTACCATCTGGAAACTTTGGAAATCTAACTTCTGGTTTAATTGCAAGAGAAATGGGTGCACCTATTGAAGGTTTCGTTGCAGCAACAAATTCAAATAAAACAATTCCTGACTGGATTTACAGTGGTGACTATAATGCAAGACCTTCTGTAGAAACATACGCAAATGCTATGGACGTTGGTGCACCAAGTAACTATGAAAGAATTAAAGCAATGTATTCTTTAGAAGAAGTTAGAAAAATGTTTGCATCATATTGGCTTGATAATGATGGTATTGTTAAGGCAATTGAATCTTGTAATACAAAAACTGGTTATATCATTGATCCACATGGAGCAATCGGCTGGAAAGCATGGGATGATATTCGAAGCGGTGCTATGGTAAATCTTATTGACGGAAATAAAAACGACCCTTCACTTCCAGGTTTAACACCAAATATTCCAGACTGGGGAATTAAAGTTGTAAATAAAAAGACAGTTGGAATTATTTTGGAAACAGCATCTCCTGCAAAATTCGGAGAAACTGTAGTAAAAGCAATCGGTAAAGAACCACCAATGCCTTCTAGACTTGAAGAAGTAATGAGATTACCAGATAAAGCAATTCCTATGGAAAATGATTATAATCAATTTAAAGACTGGTTATTATCAAACTTACATAATTAATTAAAATACTTTTATACATTAAATTAATTTATATAAAAAAAGACAATCTTTTTTTTTTACGTCTTTGCTTAAATAAAATTATTGATTTTCTTTAAGTAAGATTTCTACACGTCTGTTTTTCCATGTATCAGATTTACCTGTAGCAAGTGGTTCAGATGAACCTTTACCAACACAAGTAATTCTGTTTTTATTAATTCCACGTTTAATCAATTCATTTTTGATTGTTTCTGCTCTTGCGGCACTTAATGGAATTAATTCTTTTGTATTTTCTTCTTCAGTTCCACTTACATTATTTGCATGACCAGAAATTTCTACAGAATAATCAGCATATTCTTTTAAGATTTCTGCAAGTCTGTCTAACAATTCATTGTTCTGTTTAATTTCAACTTCAGACAAACCTTTGAAAGTAGCAGAATCTGCTGCAAAGTTGATTGATGGAATAATGATATTTAAACCGCCTTCAACTTTCTGAAGCATTAAGTCAACATTAATAATACCAGGAACAACACCTTTTGCACCGTCTTTAGCAGTTGCCTGTAAAACATACTGATAAATTGTACCACTGAATACTGTTTCACCTTTCTTGTTTTTACCATTCCATTCAAATACATCAGAAAGTTTTTTACCTTTTGTTGTATAGAATAATTTACTTTCAGGATCAAATACACTGAATTCGTATTCAGCTATACCACCGTGTTTATCTGCATCAGTTTTAATATCAAAAATTGCTAAATCATCTTTACCATCATCATTTGGAGAGAAATACTTAAATCTTGGTTTACATTCAATTTCTAAATCTTCTACATCAGGATTTTCAATTTTCTTACCAAAATATAATCTTACACCTAAAGAACATTCATTTGAAACAATCAATCCGCTTTTATCAAAATGATAAATACAATCATATCCGATTGTTGGAACAAGCTGATTTACACCAAATTTAATAAGATTAGGAAAATCAAAATAAAGAGATGTATTTAACTGGCAAGTAATTCCTTTTTGATTTTCTAGAAGATTTAATTCTTTATAAGAAATTGTTCTATAAAAATCTGTATTAAAAAAATCTGCTAAAACAGAAACTTCTGGTCTGATTCTAAGCCATTGTGGCATAAAACTAAAATTATTGTTATCAAAATAAAAAAAATACGATGAAATATTTTTTTTCCTATTTGGATCAGGATAATTTACTCTAATTCTATAATTTTTTTTTGGATTAC
>CALAUH010000341.1 GCA_937892225.1 uncultured Treponema sp. | reverse complement strand
ACTGGCATAAAAGCCCAATATGTCGTGTTGTGGCAGAAGATACATACAGCAAATTTTAAGTAGCTTAGTGGTTAAAGCAATAGACTGATAATCTATGTACGCGGGTTCGACTCTCGCCATTAAGTATCTTGTGTCTGTCGGTAGCTATACCATTAGCCCTATCACAGAACTGCCATTTTTTTGAATTATAAAAGAGGCGTTGTCCTCAAGGAGATATGAGAAAATAATTACATCCATGTAATTATTTTCTCAACAGTTTCGTTGAAACTGATTATTCACGCCATCCGTGGCGTGTCGCTAACGCGAAGTTTTAGAGGTAATAAAATGAACGCATTACAGGCAATTAAAACACAGTTGAACACAGCTCACACCGAAAATGGTGATTTGGCATATAAGTCTACAGGTTCAGCTTGTCTGGATTTCTTCTCTTTATGTGGCGGTATGAGAAAGAATATTTCTGATTTAGATAAGTTATTTGCAAAAGCCTTTGCGGAAAATCCGGTAATTGCAATAAAGATTCTTTTTTACATGCGTAATATTCGTGGCGGTCTTGGTGAAAGAAATACTTTCCGTGTTCTTTTAAAGGAACTTGCACAATTTTATCCTGAAATAGCAAAACAGATTGTTTATGCAGTTCCAGAATATGGCCGCTGGGATGACCTTTTGATTTTGCTGGATACTCCAATTAAGGCTGATGTAATTGCTTTTATCAAGGAGCAGATTGAAAAAGATCAGAAGGTAATGAAAGAGGGTAAAGAAGTAAGCTTGCTTGGTAAGTGGCTTCCTTCTATCAATACTTCTTCAAAAGAAAAGGTTGCTCTTGCAAAACTTATAATGAAGGAACTTGGAATGAAGGCTGTTGAATACAGGAAACTTTGTTCTGCATTACGTGCAGAAATTAAGATTCTTGAAAACAACCTTCGTACAAAGGATTATACCTTTGATTATTCAAAGCAGCCTAGCCAGGCTATGCTTCGTTATAAGAAAGCTTTTATGCGTAACGATGAAGAACGTTATAAGGCTTTCTTGAATAAAGTTGTTGAACAGGCTGAAAAGCTTGCTCGTGGTGAAGAAATTCCTGAAGAGGAAAAAGTTAAGCTTAATACTAAGACACTTTATCCTTATCAGATTGTAGCACCTTTCATGTATTCTTGGGGTGGTTCTCGTTGTCTTCCAAATGAGCAGTCACTTTCACTTGAAGCAAGTTGGAGGGCTTTGGAGCGTGGACAGTTTGATTCTAAAACAATCGTAGTTCGTGACGGTTCTGGTTCTATGTATGGTGTAGGAGATGATGCTGCAATTAATATTGCAACTTCTCTTGCCTTGTTGTTCAGTGAACAGCTTGGTGGAGCTTATAAAAACAGCTTCATTACATTTAGTTCACATCCTGAATTAATTCAGGTTCCAGAAACAGCAGATACTTTAGAAAAGAAGATAAACTTTATTTCAAAGTTTAATGACTGCTCAAATACAGATATTGGTAAGGTTTATAACCTTATTCTTGATGTTGCAAAGAGTGGAAATGTTCCAAAAGAAGAAATGATTGAACGTATTTTGATTATTTCTGATATGGAGTTTGACTGCTGT
>CALAUH010000340.1 GCA_937892225.1 uncultured Treponema sp. | reverse complement strand
TGCAACGCAATTATCAAAAGAAGTACATAGCCATTTTGCTCGTCTGAAAACGAAGGATGAGAATAGTCCGAATCCTTCGTTCCCGTTTGAACCTGATCGTTCATTTTGTTGCATCCTTTCATTTGGTATTTGATTTGTTTAACTGAAGTGATAAATGTATGCGAATTAATTATTCGAAATGCATAAAAACTTCATATACCAGCCCCCTAAAAAGTATTGTTATAACTGCGCAGATTATAATTTGACGTTTTATTCTGTGTGACCATATTAATATTTTTGAAATAAATATTTTAAGAACTTCAGAATTAGTATTTTCAGAAACACTGACTAACTCTATAACGTCGCGGTTAGAAATATTTATTTTAATTTTCATTCTTAAAGCTCCTCTGGTCTATTTCCGGTAAATTGAATATATTCAGCTGATATATAAAAAAAATTCCTTTT
Organism: uncultured Treponema sp.; assembly: GCA_937892225.1. Taxonomy (GTDB): domain Bacteria; phylum Spirochaetota; class Spirochaetia; order Treponematales; family Treponemataceae; genus Treponema_D. Next base: position 3,880 of record CALAUH010000340.1, on the reverse strand, counting down.
TGGATCTAATTTTAGATATCCATGAACTAACAGTTCTTTATCTTTTTTTATATATTGACTTATATGAGAAGCTGCACCATCTTTCATAAAACGAACTTCTATTATCATTGGTTCTGAGCGTTGGTATGGCATGCCTTTATCTTTCATTTTAAAAATACATATAGGTTTTTCTTTAAGAGTACTTTTAACTAAAGTTAATTTTGCATCATTTTCTACTGTTCCAATAATAGTTATATCATTCATATTAAAACCTTAATTAATATTAAAATTATCCATATATAAATACATTTATATAAACTTCTCTTTTTCCAGTTCCAGTAATCTGGTCTGGAATACTTTGTTGCATTATTGATAATCAAAATCAATAAAGATAAAATTATTCCAAATACCAGTACTGCAAGCCATGTATAATAACTTTGAAAAAGAATAAGATACTTTTTCAAATTAAAAACTTTTTTAAATTGTGCTATAAACTTATTAAAAAAATTATTCATCAGCCAAAATAATTTTCATTATCAAAATTAATTTCTTCCTGTTCTGCAAACTGCATTTCAGCTTCATTATTTACCTGTTCAGAAATTTTATTATCAGAAGAATTTAAAGATAATAATTTAATAGATAATACCTGGATTTTAACTGCCTGGAATTTTTTACCATCTTTTTCCCAGCGGTCCTGCTTTAGATTTCCTTCAATCAGTACATGCTGTCCTTTTGTTAAAAATTTTGCCAGCTTTTCTGTTGTAAATCCAGAACAATTGAAAAAACTTGCTTCTTCTACATATTCACCGTCTTTTTTAACAACTTTGTTTGTAGCGATTGAATAATTAGCAATTTTCTTTTCACCCATAGTAACGAAATTGACATCTGAACAAATTCGTCCTTCAATAATAGTTTTGTTGAAATCTGTTTTCATTTTTACTCCTTATTCCAAATTCCTTTTTTATTTTTTTCTGCATCAGCTTCAGCTTCTGCAAATAATTCCATTAAATCATAATCAAATTCAAAATAGTCATAATATCTTCCATAACCATTTTTGATTATCAAATAATTAATAAGACTTTCATCTTCTTTCAAATAAATATAAGCCAGCAATCTGTCATATTTATCTCTTTCTGCTGAAATACTGTCCAGTTTTAGAACAACATCTTTTTGATAAAATTGATTAGTATAATCTCTTGCTTCTTGTGAAAAATATTCCGGCTCTTTATTTTTGTTTAGATTTAATTCCGGAGTATTTACACCAATAAGACGTACCGTTTCAATTTCATCAAATTCTTTATATGAATTATTAAATTGAACTTTAACAGTATCACCATCTATTACACTGATAATTTTTCCTTCATATAATTCCAAATATTTTTTATAATTACTGTTAGTTTTATAAGAATTTAAAAACTGACAGGAAATAAAAAAAGAAAAAAATATTGAAACAATTAAAATAACTTTATTTCTGCTCATATTTAAATTCCCTGGAACATAGGCTGCTTACTGTCAAAAAAATCTTTCCATATTTTTTCAGTAAATTCATAAGCATTTTTAATATCAATTGAATTCAGATAATGAAGAATTTTAGATAAACATAATTTCATAACACTGAATTCATCCGGACCTTTTACTGTTTCTGAAATATATTTAGAAGTAGTAGAGTTATTTATATTTTGTGAAAAATTAAATTGTGCCTTTTTATTATTTATATTTACAGTTACAGTTTCTTGAATTTCATTTTTAATTCTTGTATATTTAAAGGAATTCATAAAATCTCCATTAACAAGCAGAGTGTTTAAAACACCCTGCTTATTTTTACATATTCATTACAAGATCTTCATCATCTTCCGGCAAAACAAAATTACATATTACCGATGGTGATAAATCACTTAATCTTTCATCATTGTAAATTTCCTGTGGTGTTCGACCTTTTAAGATTTCACCAAGAACGAAATACAAAGCTTTATTAAAGCCTTCTCCATAACCTTCTATTCTTGCCTGTTCAACCTGGATATTTTTTTCTTTTATCCATTGGTCTATTTCTTTTTCATCAGATGGTTTTGAAACAGGTCTTTCAATACCGTCTGAATGATTAAAATTTAATCCTGCAGGATTACCAGAATTATCATCAAGACTTTCAGAAATATCTTCATCTTCTTCATTTTTTTGCTTTTTAGATTTTTTCTTTTCCTGCATATCGTTGTAAGCCTGGTTGATAGTCATTTCACCAGATTCAACTTTAGATTTAGCTTCTTCATCTTTTTCAACTGCAAGAGCTTTAGTTACAGTACGTGGTGAAACATCAAGAACTTCTGCAATTGCTTCTGCCTTTTTACCTTCAGCATTTTGAATAAATTCTGTACCCATAAGAATAGAAATATTTTTTAACAGTTCAGTTCCTTCAAGATTTCTTCTATTTACTTGTAAAGATAAAACATATTTATAAGCATCTTCAAAAGATTCAAATTTATGTTCAAAATATGGAACTGATTTTAAGCCAGCTTTTTTTGCTGCAGCAAATCTTGTATAACCGTCAATTAAGTAATTATGTGTTATTTCATTATCTGTTACTTTCCAGATATGAATCGGCTGTGAATTATCAAACCCTTTATCAACCATAGAATTTTGAATTCTATCTAACAAATTTTCATCAATAGTAAAAAGTTTTTGAAATTCTGAATGAAACTCAATATCTGTTAATAAAATCATTTTAGATAATTTTAAGCCTGTATCAGCAAAGGCAGCTTGTCCGCCTGCTTTAATAATAGATAATTGTTTAGCCATTTAAAACGCCTCCACATATTTTGATGTATCATCAATTTCATAACCTTCAAGTAAATTAGCAAGCTGGTTATAAGAAACAGCAAGTTTTTTTGCACCTTCTGATTTTTTTGAATTTATAGCAACCTTTTCACCCACCTGTGTGTAATTGTCTACATAAGTAGTATGTGGAATATGAACACCTTCAAGAATGTTTTCAAACATGCTTTCAAATAATTTTGCAAATTGCATTTGCTTACTGTTAGGTAATGTTTCGAACTGAGACTGCCAGTGTCCATAAACTAAATACCAGCATTGATATTTGTCTTCTAGCTCATCCATTATCTTTTCTCTCAAATATCTGCTAGTTGTCATATTAAAAGTGGTCAATTCTAAAGGTGTAAATATAATATCTGCTGAATGAATTGCCGACATTGTATGATTGTCATAAGTTGGGGCGGTATCAATTAAAATGAAATCAAAATTATCTTTTACAGTTGATAAAGTTTTAGATAACGCTTTTGGATCAATTGTTCTTATATCAGGAAGTCTGATAGAAGATGGAATAATTGAAATATTTTCTTTATTGGTATTAATAATATAATTTTCTGCTTGTCTGTTATTTAATGCAGAAAATATATTTTTTTCTAAACACACTTCTTCTATGTTATCCAATCCAAGTGTGTAATACATTGTAGTAGAATTATTAGGGTCTAAATCTACTACTAAAACCTTTTTTCCTCTTGCAGCAAGGCAATTTCCAAGGAAAATTAAAAAAGTGGACTTTCCTACACCACCTTTTAAGCTAGATAAAGTAATAATCATAATAGTTCCTTCTGTATACCGGGTGCAAATTAGCACCCGGTTTTAGATTAGTATTTTAAAACACATGCTAAATAAACTTTCCATCCGCCCAAGATTTATTTGAATTTTTAGCACGCATTTTAAAATAAAAAAACTTCATCCGCGGGAATGAAGTTCAAAAATATTTAAAAATAAAGGAAAAATCCCGCTCACTCTTTATTTTTAAACCAAATAATAATTTATATTTGTATTTACTAAAAATAAGAATGAGCTTACTGTCTGGTTTACACCCAGAATGTCGGGAGTTCGATCCTCTCACTGCCCATAAAGC
>CALAUH010000339.1 GCA_937892225.1 uncultured Treponema sp. | reverse complement strand
TAATACTTTCTTCAAAGGCCATTTTTTCACCAAAAACAAAATTGAAATTAAATAAATCAATAGATTCAAGAGATCATTTTCAAGAAAAAATTAACCAAGAAGAAAGAAAAATAGAAGAAAGTCGAATTAGACAGAAAGAAGAAACTCTTAGACATCAAAGAAGAATTTTAAATATGTTACTTGACAACAAACCACAAAGTATGATACAATAAAGAAAAGAAATGAGGTGGTAATTATGACTTACAGAGTTTATGTACAGAGAACAGATGATGATGGTAATTGTTTAGGATATTGTTATTCAAGAAGATTTCAAGATAGAGAATCGGCAGAAAGATTTCTCATTCGAGAAAACAACAGGGCAAGAAGATTCGCAAGACTCTCAATTTATTAAAGTGGAGTATCCCCACTTTTGGCCCGGGCCGACTCCCAGAATTTTCCAAAAAACTTTTTTCAAAAAAAAATTTCATTCTACTTCTCCTACTAAAGCGTTATATTTATCCACAAGTTCGTTATATTCTTTAAGCAATGCTTCATACTGACAATCTCTTTCGCACAATACTCTTATATGCTCTTTGAAAGTAATTACTTTTGGTGGCTGAATGTTCTGACCTTTGATGTAGTTCATTTCATACCAAACATCAAAGTTGCTTAAATCAACAACAGGTTTTCTTATTTCTCTTTTGGGGATTCTTACTTTTTCGTAATATCCGTTTTTTCTTCTTGCTGATTCTCTCGCAACTTCTCTATGCCTTTGTTTTCTTTCATCTTTTGTCATTCTGCCAACTTCCAGTTTGGATATGGGTTTTCTTTTGAGGACAAATCATCGCATTGAAAACAAGTATAATCGGCATAATCTCCATTTTCTCCTATTGCTTTATCACTCCCACAATGCTCGCAGTTTTCGCAACACTTCATTTTTTCGTTTATATCATCAACGGCTTTACAATGTGCTTTCAATTCTTCGTTTTCTTTTTCAACATGGTGAAGTCTATTTACACAAGTTGTTTCATGTACTCTTACTTCTTTCCTTCCTTCTTCAAGTCCGTCAAGATATATTTGTCTTAATTCTCTATCAGTTATAGGTTCTCTTAAATCGTAATAATCTTTACTATCTTCAAAATATTTTTTTGCTTTTTCTTCATCTGTCATGATTTACTCCTTAACAAGGCAAGTAATACCATTCGTAGACCTGGTCCATAAATTCTGATTCGCTGATTGTTAATGTGCCGAAATCTGAATCAACAAGGCAAAATATTCCATGATTGTTAATTGTCCCATAACAGGTTGTGTAGGGAATATGAAATTTTTCTCCATCTGATTCAAATTTGTAAGGTTTTATTATTGCAATATAATTACAACCTATGGCAGGAAGCTTTTCTTCCGGTTTGTATATCTGAATTGTCTTTGTTATTTCTGTCATTTTGAAATCCTCATTACCATGCTTTCCGAAATCTTTGAATACTCTTCAAAGAGATTTGCTTTCTTGAGTGCATCAGTATCAACTATCTTTCTGAGCTGCTTTGTCCAGGTTATCTTGCAGTCTCCGGCTTTAGCGATAACCTTATCTGTTGCCGTTTCGTCAGTATCAGTTTCTGCAAAAATGGCAATCTTGAGCCTTTCTTTGATTGTTTCCTGATGCTGTTTTAATTCTTTCATCTGCTCTGAAAGTGCGTTGTATTCCTTGCAAAGCTCTTCTCCAAGGGTAACTTCTTTTGCAGCATGAGAGAAAAGAGAGTTAAGGACTTCAGATTCTCTTTCATTGCCTACAGGTTCTGGCATAACATCCTTGCTTACATTCTCATACCAGAATTCAGATTCTCGCTGAATAAGTCTTTCAATGAAATTATCATTGCGTGGGATTACATAGATTTTTCCGCTTACTTTACCAATGAGAACGGCAAGAATGAAATAATCAAGATGGGTTACACACATATAATGCTGCACCTGGCAATAGTAAGAATCAGGAACTTCATCATCTGAGAATTCTGTATTCCTTTCTGTTGCAGTTTTGATTTCAAGTCCACCTAATCCGCTGATAACTTTGCCATTTATTTCTTTTGGCTGGTCCGCATAGACAAGTCCATCAAGGTTCGCATTCATGAAAGGGTATTCTGTTGATGTAAACATTCCAGGCACCGCTTCAATCTGCAATTCAAGATCTTTTGCCAATCCTTCACGGATTGCCGATTCTGCCATCTTTCCCCATTTGATTGATTCGTTTGAAGCTGTCTTTTCTTTTGTTTCTTCTGAAAGAAGATTTCTTTTTGCTACAAAAACTGAAAGGGGGGTTGCGTACTTGTTCATTCCCATAATAGCACCGGCATCGGATCCACCAATTCCGGTTGTTCTGAGATTAAGCCATTCTGATTCTGTATATGATTCAGTGTTTACAAAATCGATATTTCCATTGTTGATAATCTGTTCAAAAAGTTTCATTTCTTTTTAGCTCCTGTCTTGTATTTGTTGTGATAATCCGTCAACTGACTGTCAGTTAACGGAAGCCATTCAATAACTGATTGTTTCGACCAGACTTTTCTGCCACCCACATAACCATCAGGAATACCGCCTTTGCATTGGTAGTACCGATTGTTTCTGTAGGTAGTCAAAGCCATTCCGCCTTTCAGCTTCCAGCATTGTTCGTCATTAAGCCATTCCGGTAAATCAGCAGAATGACTGATCATATTTTTCAACTCATTCAGTTGATTTGTAAGAAGGTTGTTTAATTCTTCTTTTGTAACGATTTCTAAATTCAAGAATCCATCTGCTCCCTACATTCTTCTGCCGTAAGTTTTTCTAGTTTTAACTGAAAACCTTTGGCAATGTTTCTGTGCATTCCAGCTCCTAATATGTCTCCACTGTTAAAACATCTAATAGCCATTATTGTTTGTTCATCTCTTATGTTCATAAGATATTCTGCTTTTGTCATGTGAATCTCCTTATAAATTTGCAGCAATCCACTTGTCAGCTGCGTCTTCTATTGCACGGTTAAGATATGCCGGACTTTTAAGAATCGTTTTTCGGATGTAATCAACGCCTTTCTGGAAAACAACTGTCTTAAGGTTGATATGAGTATCTCCGTCTCTATCTTCCCATTTTGTTTCGATGATACGGAAATATCCTGCATCAACATATTTCTGGTATGGCTGATTGTTCTTGTCCAGGATTCCTTCGTCTCTAAGGATTTCAAAAAGTGTGTTTCTGCCGATGTTCTTGAAATTGAGCAGTTTAGCAACTTCTTTCATGTCATGTGTATCAGCAGAACCGGTAACTTTGTCAAAGAATTCAACCTTTGGTTTCATTGCCATATTTTCATTCTTTAACTGAGCGATCTTTGATTCATACAGCAGTTTCATGTCATAGGCAGCTTTTGTGAAGTTTGCAAGGACTTCTGCTTCAGTAGATACGGTGTCAATCTGACGGCTTGAAAGGTTGTGATGCTTCTGGATTTCCTGCTTAATCAAAGTAGCCTGTTCTTCTGTAAACATATAACCACCCTGATTGTTTTTTTTAACTGAGTGCAGTACTGCACCGAGTTTTGTTACAGCTCTTTTTACTGCTGTAACTTCTACTCCAAGAACATTGGCAAGTTCCTTTGTTGTAACAAGTTTTTCATAAACTTCCGTTTTTCCGTAATTTTTACTGTTGTTTATATCGGTATTTACCGATACAATAGATGTTGAGTTGTTCATAAACACTCCTTGCGGATTATCGCTTTGGTCGGTGGACAGTCCGCATTGTTTGAAATAAACCTCTCCTACGAGAGATTAAATAAAAAAGCCTTCAACTACATGTTGCTTTGGTTGACTAGACCGTGTTCCTTACCGTAAAAGGAACGAAGCAGCATGTAATTCAAGGCTCTTAAGGGTTTACGGTAATGTAGAACCAGTTAGTCAGGCTGACTTATTACGGATTTGTTACTTTACGTATTTGGATAAATACGTTTTTCGCAACCGTTGATTAAGTTATAATCAACAAATGCGTAATTGTCAATTAGTTTGTTACGGAATTTGCAAAAAAATGATGAATTTTTCAGAGAGATTAGAATTTTTATTAAAATCTAAACAAATTAAACAGGCAGATCTTGCTGATTTTTGTGCATCGTCAAGATCTAGAAGTGCTATTTGTGATATTAGAAGAGCAACTATTTCAGAATGGAAGTCCAGGGGAACTATGCCTTCTGCTGAAATAGCAATAAAGATTGCCAAAAGGTTAGATGTTTCATTAGATTTTCTTCTTACTGGTGAAAACAAGGATGATGCAGGATTGGTTCTTTCTGAGGATGAAGAAGAACTTTTGTTTAATTACAGACAACTTTCTGAAGATGCAAGAGCAATGATAAACATTCAGATAGCAGCACTGGCAATTAGA
>CALAUH010000338.1 GCA_937892225.1 uncultured Treponema sp. | reverse complement strand
TATGTAACTTAGTAATTAAGAAGGTATTCTCTATAGAGCATATCTTCTCAATTTTTCTCCTTCATTACAAATTGATTTTGTATAAGTTTAGCATTACTTATTGGAGAAATATATAAACTAACAGTTTAATTTTACTGTTCTTTTTTATAACCAAGTTTCTCTTCTAAAAACTTACTGAATTTGCCTTCGAAATAACGGGAAGCTTCTATCTCTTCTGGTGTCAGCCTGTAGTGTGAGTAATCAGTAGATGCAGATTTCTTATTTTTTTCTGTAGGATTATCGTCGTCCATAAATTATTCCAATTATGACAAATCTACAAGTATAGTTGTATCACCTTCCGTTTTCCGATGGTAATACAACTGTAAGCATCCCAAAGATGTGTATACTCGTGAACTGCTGCGTTGGAATTCATGATTTCTGGATTCAGGTAGATTTTGCCGTTATGAACGAAACCATAGGTTGTGCCATCAGAAAGTTTCATTGACTGTTTTACCTTATTGACAGAATCAAATTTAGGTAATAAATTATTAATATCGGTAAGAGCAGAAAGGAGTCTGCCGAGTCCAGGTTCATCTGGATGATTGATAGAGGAGTTTCCGACCTCTACCGATATTTTTTCTCTAAGAGCTTCGAGATCTATTTCAACAAATCTATTTTTTGTTTTACTACCATAATGATAAGACTTATAAAATAGTAAATTACCTTGAAAGTCTTGTTTAAGAACAATGGAATATTTTTTATTGTTTTTATCCTTTTCAAAAATAATACTACTATTCTTTGGATCAAGATAAACTTTTTCAAAAGAGTTTAAATCATCTTGAAAATTTTGAAATTCATCAGCATCAAGTTCTGCATGATGATTAACCATATGATCAATAAAATAAGCTTTTCCAGAATAAATATATCTATTACTTAAATTATTAAATATAATAACAGCTCTTTCTGGTAATATTGCTATAGGAACAGGTATATTATCATATTTTTGGAAAATTTCATTTCCATCCAATCCATCAGCTTCATCATATATATCAGATGTAGTCCAAGATGCAATAGTATTTTTACATAATTGTTCATCATATTTCATATCTATCTTTTGAATACTGAGAGAAGAAGAATTACCTTTAAGAACTTCATCAAACTCATTTTTATCAGTAACAACTTCAATATCTTCCTGAGAGAGTTCAGCTGTATTTACATTTTCTTTTGCTTTATTGGAATTGAAGCTTGAATAATATGAATTAATGATTTCATCTGCTTTTTCTTCAGAAATGTCATTTTCATTATTTTCATACTCTGACCATGCTAAAGAAACAGTTTCTTTCTGTTCTTCTGAAAGCTGATATTCATCAAAAACCTTTGTACCGGAAGCACCATAATTCCAGACAAGTTCATTAAACTCATTTTTATTAGAAATTGTTTTTAAAGTCTTTTCTGAATTCATATCTTTAAGAATATCTTCATTTTTTTGAACTTCTTCCATTTCAACATTATCAAAGTTTAAACCATAAATTTCTGATAACTGTGTTTTAAAACTTTGCAAACCTTCAAGCCAGCGTTTTGGAAAACTGTCATATTGCCAATCAGAAACAAAAGCATCTGGTCCAATTGAAATATTTTCACCATCAGAATAAATATGACTTTTATAACCAATAGAACTAGGATAAAATCCAACTCCTTTAACTTTATTAAAATTTAAAATAAAACCTAAATTATGAGAATAAGAATTAGCAATTAAATCACCTAAATCAAAACCATTTTCAAGCAAAGTATTACCTGCTTTAATTAATTCTTTAATTAATGATGAATGACTATTTACATCATGTTTGAAACTTTCAAGCTTTTCAGCATTGATATTATTCTTTTTCTCAATTGCATCATCTCTTTCTTTTGCAAGATTTCTGATAATATCATCATTTGACATCTTTTGAAGAATTGCTTCAGATTCAAGAATTTTATTAAACTCATCTTTGTCAGTAACAACTTCAATACCTACAGCCTTAATCTTTTCAATGATTTCATTTGTGTAAGAATTATCATTTTTTGGTTCAATATAAGAATTACAAATACTTTTAATCTTATTTTTTAATTCATCATCAATTTGTATTTCTTTTTGTTGTAATAACATAAAATTATTTTTATTGAACTTAGATATTAAAAATTGGTCCTGTTCTTCTGAAACAACCGACTTACGATATTGAATACAAACAACTTCGTCCTCTTTAATTGAACGTTCTTTGTATTCAGAAGGTAATAATTGCTCATATAATGAAGCAGATATTTCTACATCATAAACTTTTGTAGATATTTTTTCTGAATTAAAATAAGTCCAATTTGTAAAATTAATAACATTAAACAAATCTTTTTTAGTTTCATATTCAGAAAAATAATCTGGATTTTTATTGTAAAGCATTTTTTCAATTGTTATATTATCAGGAACATGATAATCCATTTCCATATTTGGAATAGATATAATTTCTTCAATGGAAGAACTACCCCATTCTGACATTTCTAAATCACCATTCAAAATAGTATAACCAAATCCGATTCCATCTGAATCAATTTCAGAAATATAAATATCTGTATTACCAAGAAAATAATGAAAACCTAAATTATGTGTACCATCTTCATTTGTAAGTTCAGTATCTGAATTAATTTTTTTATAAGTATCAGCAATTTCTTTTAACTTATTTTTATAAAATTCACCTTCTTCACCTTTTGAAAGTTCAAGTGTAAGCTTTAACTGTTCTGCTGGCAGTACTTTATTACAAATATCAAGTTCTTCATCAGAAATATTTTCATTATTTATACCAAAATATTCTTCTTCAGTTATTAATACATCTATAAATTTAATATTTGCATTTGTATCAATATTTTCTCTAATATAGTTTTCAGCATATTCTTTAAAAGAGATATTCTGATTAATTTCACTTTGAAGCAACCATCTGTCACTTTCATAGATTTTATATTCACCAGTAGAATTATCATAACTAAAATATTGATTTCCAGAAGGTCCTTCTAGACACCCGCTTCCATCATCATATCTTATCCATTTCCAGATAACTTCTTTATTTTTTTCTGAGTTTTCATGTTGAATATTAATAATATCACTTACTGTTTCATTAAAATCATAATTATTTAAATCAATAATATTTTTTAAATAACCAGTATTAGATAAAGACATCATTATAGAAGCAACTTCACGGTCACTTGTAAACATATCTTTTCTTTCTTCAGCAAGAGAATTAATTACCTTATTGAATAATTCATTATTTTTTCTTTCTGAATCATATATACCATTAATTTTATTAATACTGTTCTGAATAGTTTTGTTATCAGCATTAGAATAAAAATAATCATACCATGAAGAAAAGTTATCCAGTATACCTTTAGAATTGTTTGTAACAATTTTTAAATATGATTTATTTACAGCTTCTTTAGAAATTCTATAATCAGAATGAAAATTAACATCATAATAATCAGTTTGTAAATCGGAATGGTCATAATTATAAGATTCAAGATAATTAATAACATCTGTGATTACATTTTTAACTTCTGGAGTCATATAATCCATATATTCACGATGAAATTTATTTATATCATAAAATGATGAATTATTAAGTAAATTTTCAATAAATTCTTTCTTTTCTATATCAGTAATTAAATCACCATATTGAACATAAGTTTTTTTATTATAATCAAAAAATCGAACTTTTTTATCATTTTCACAATAATTTTTTATGGAATTAAAATCAGCAATTGGAACAGGTGCTTCTTTTAAATTTACAGAAATAGATGAACCACCAGAGTAATACTGTGAAGTAACAGAAAATTTATATCCTGGATGATTTTTCTTAATATATTCCCTTAATTTTTTTGCAATATCAGTAGTTGTTAAATTATGATCATAATTTTTACCAGTTTCTGAATCATATTTTTTTTGTAAAATTTCTTTTTCAGCATCAGCAGCTAAAGTTTTACCTTCTTTTATTTCTTTATCAGTTAATTGTTCTGCTGTTGTCTGTTCAACAGTAGATTCAATATTTTTTCCTAATCCAGAAACAGTTGATTCAAGTAATGTATCTGTATAGTTACCGATATTACATACTGCAGGAAATACGTCAAATATTTTACGCTGTAAATCCCAGTCTGTTTTAAATGATTCTCCATTATTCATGGCTTTTTGTGAATCTCTGCTTACCTGATACAAATTAGATAGAAGCATCTGTTTTGCTTTACTTGAAAGATATGTTAATGTCTGGTCTTTTTTAATACTGTTATATCGTTCATTAATTTCATATTCTGTAAGAAACTGTTTATACACATCTTGAATTGCTGTTTCATAAGTTTCCTTAATTTCATTTAATCCATTATTTAATTTTTCATTTATATCATCAGCTTCAGATGCATCTATAATGAAAGATTGATGAAGTTCTTTATATTTTTTATTTGCATTATTTAATTTTTCAAATACAGTATTAAGATTTTCTTTTAATACTTTGTTTTTATCTTCAAATAGAGTATCAATTTTTTCTCTGTAATCTTTTGATACAGAAGGCTGATAGATTTTTCGTTCAAGTGAATTCATGGATTTAATAATTTCATCATAAGAACAGGTAACTCTTATAAAATCAAAAACAGAACCATAACCATCCCCTATATCAAAACGACTTGCACTATAACTATATGTATCTTCAGGATTATCTGGATTAGGAATATTAAAAACAGTAAATTCAGTTTTATCATAACCAAACTGAATGTTTTTATCTTCTTCCGGTAATTTTCCGGCTTGTTCAATATTGAAATAATTATCAACAGAACCATATTTTAATTCTGCATATTCTTTTCTGTTATGAAATTCTGTATCAAGTTTTGTAATTATGTCATTAAATTCTTTTAATGTATAAATTTTATTGTCATACAATTTACTACTTTCAGAATAATGAAGTTCAACATAAGGAATCTTTTCTCTTTCATAATCAGCTTTTATTTTTTCCTGTAATTTTATATAACATTCATCGAGTTTTTGTTTAATGTTTTCAACATTATCATTTTCATTAATCTGATTAAAAATATTAATTACATCTTTATTTTCAGAAATAATACTATTTCTTAATTCTTCTATTAATGGTTTCCAGTAATTTTCATATCTTTGAAGTTTTACTTCTTGTGTAACATTGTATTTTTTATCATCATCATCAAGCTGTAAATAACAACGTTCTACCAATGAATCAAATTTTTGTACAACAGGATTATCATATTCAATTTCATTTTCCTGCGCCCACTCAAGGAGTTTTTCGAACTTAATGATTCTGTTACATCTACAGCAGGGATTCGGTGTTCTTCCTGCAAGATATTCTGTTACAAAATACTCTTTAACACTTTTTTGAAAATCTTCTCTAAAGTCCAGCTCCTTATAACTAATGCCCAGATGTTCGGCTACTGCTTTAGCAGCATCGCCTTCGGCATTTCCAACAAGGTTAAGATGTACTCCTGTCACCTCATAACCTGACTCTTTTAGAAGATAGGCTGCCACAGCAGAATCAACTCCACCTGAAAGCCCAACTACTACTTTTTTCATTTATCACTAACCGGATAATGTCATATACATCCCTCTCTGCAAAAGCTCATATATTTATTATCCATCTCCCAAAATCTTTAATCCAATAATTCATTTAACCTTAAACCGGTTCATATGTCTCGTAAAAGATATCCTTTTTCACTATATAAATATCATGGCAGTCGTTAATATTACACATAATGAAATCACCGGTATTACCAAGGTAATAGTTGTCCTCATCCCACTCAGTAAAAATTTTAACCGGATGATCTAACTGTTTTGCAAGTCTGTGAGCTGCAGCCTTGGCCTGACATGAATGCGCATATTCCATAAGACTGTGTATGATACCATCGTTCTTGCTCCTGATTGTCGGAACATATTCAAGATCACAGTTGAAGTTGTCATTTACCTCATTGTATGCCTCTTTGAATTTTGCTTTCGTAATAGGATACACTTCTCCGATTATTCCAATCATTATGTAATAATCACCGGTTACCACATTATTAACATCACCTTCCAGTGTTCTAATGGTTACTTCCGTTCCTACAGGAAGAAAATCTGCCGGATCTGCATAACCTACAACAAGACGCTTTTTGGCGTATTCTTTCATATCCGAAGTGTCAAGGTCATACTCTGCTGCATATATAATCTCGGTATTATCAAAATACTCCGCAACCTTCTTCTGGAAATAATCACCTGCATCCGAAGCTCCGTAGACGCGTTCCAATTTAGACTTTGAGATAAACCCACCGGCTTTATCCGTATGTCCTCCGCCTGAGCCTATCTGTCTTGCAAGAAACTCTGCAAAGTCACTGGCATGAACCTCTTTGATACAGCTTCTTACAGAAAACTTATATCCATCCGGCGTTTCATTATAGACAAGATTGCAGTCAACAGTATCAACCTGTAACGCAAGATCACTTATAAGTCCCAGTATGTTTGGATCACAGGGTTCAGCTCCTATAAGTGTAAATCTTCTCTTCTCATCATACTCATATTTCATGAGTGCAACGCCTGCTATTCTTAATTCGTCCAAGGAAATATTTGAATTACAGAATTGTCTGACCAGTATTTTGTCATACACAACCACATCCATCATATCTCTGTCAAGCGGATGATGAACCTCTACGAAATTGCCGGTATCCGTCATAAGTCCATAGTAAAGAGCTGTTCCAAGTTTTTTATCTGCATCAATATCATAGCCCTCTTCTTTTAGCATTTTCCAAACAAGTGTTGAACAGCTTCCAAGATAAGGATGTATTTCCGTCATATCCATAGATGCCGATACAAGCCCTGTAGACTGATGATGGTCTATTATGGCTATGTCATCTGCCTTATACGGGGTAACATTACCCTCCTTATACTGGCAGTCAACTGTAATAAGCAGCCCCTCAACCGGTATATCCTTATCCTTGATATATTCTGCTTCTATCCCCAATTCATCCATCATCAGGCGTATATTTGCTTTTTGAATCGGGCTTCGTCCGCCATATATAATTCTTGAACTTTTACCTTTGCTTTTAAAATATCTGAATAATCCATAGGCTGATGCAAGTGCATCCGGATCAGGATTATCATGACATTGAATAGTTATCTTATCGTATTTAAGCAATTCATTAAGTTTCATTATGTATTCTCCAACTATATGCTAAAAACCTGTACATATTATAGCATACATCTATTATTTTTATTCAATAAAAGTAGCACAATGCCCGTCTTCTGCACTTTCTTTCACTGATATCTTTATTTTTAATTCAAAATAGTAGATAATGAATAGGCTTTATTGTTATCCATTTAGCAGAAAGGACTCAAATCCATAAGCATTCAGGTGATTTGAACATATATATGGAAAAACGGAAAATATTTTTAAAAGGATTAAAAGACGGTATCCCCATAGGACTTGGATATTTTGCAGTATCGTTTTCTTTGGGAATCATTGCCAAAAATGGCGGAATAAATGCTCTTGTTGGTTTCATAGCAAGCTTTTTTACCCGAGCATCTGCCGGTGAATACGGTGTTTACAAATTAATAGAAAAGGCAGAGCCTTATCTTGATATTGTCGTTATCTGCTGCATCACTAACCTCAGATATCTTCTGATGAGTACAGCTCTGAGCCAGAAATTCAGTCCAAAGACCTCATTGTTCAAAAGAATACTTGTCGGTTTTTGTGTTACAGATGAAATATTTGCAATATCCTCAGCTTATGAGGGCTATCTTGAGCCGGCTTATACATTCGGAGCCTTTACAATTTCTTCACCATTGTGGGCTTTGGGTACCTGCCTTGGAATAATTGCAGGCAATATACTTCCTACTAATATCGTTTCAGCACTAAGTGTTGCATTGTATGGAATGTTTATCGCCATAATAATACCGCCTGCCCGTAAGGACAAAGCGGTTCTTGTGGCCGTGATAATAAGTTTTCTGTTAAGTTATCTCGGAACTTATTATATTCCGGGTATTAAAGACTTAAGCTTTGGTATAAGAACTGTAATTTTAACTGTTGTAATTGCTTCTGCCGTTGCAATTATCAAACCCATTAACACAGATCCCGAAAAGACTGAAAATTAATTCGAATAAGGACATAACATGGAAACACCATCTATTGCTATTTATATTTTAATAATGATTTTGGTAACAAATCTAATCCGAATTCTGCCGCTTACACTTATAAGAGGGCAAATAAAAAACCGGTTTCTCCGAAGTTTTCTCTACTATGTTCCCTATGTAACACTTGCAGTGATGACTTTCCCTGCAATTATTGATGCCACAAACACCCCAATTGCGGGAGCTATTGCACTGGTTTTAGGAATCATAGCAGCCTGGTTCAACCTCGGACTTTTTCCGGTTTCTTTAATATGCTGTATTATCGTATTCGTTTGTGAATTAATATTCTAGTGATCTTCTATACTTCTCCTTGCCCTGCTCAGGAAATACAGGAAAAGAACATCTGCAATTATCGATAAAACATAAGAGGCTATGGTCAGTACAAACATCACTTCTGCATTGCTTCTCGTCATAACAGAAACGATCTTTGACAGTGTTGTCAGGAGAAATGGAGCAATGACAACGATGTCCGATTTTTCTCCTATCTTTAGCATCTCCTTTTTTGCCTCACTAATCGTACATTTAATTATTGAATTTGAAAGGATATAAACAGTTACAAGTTCAAAAATACTGATTGTTATATCTACAAATATACTGAAATCTGAATCCACCAGGAACGGAAATACCATAAAAACACTGTTGCACAATATTAATATGGTTATTATCGGAATCAGAATTACAGCAAGTGATGCTCTGCTGTTGTCTTCTTTAACCTTCTTTGCGCCAAACCAGAACCTGATATACGAGATAATCGTAAGCACTGTTCCCAAAAGCAGTATCAGTAATACTACTATTGCTTCAAACTCTCCTATAACATTCCAATAAGCCAATACAAGAGTGCAAAAATTAAGCAGAAGTACTCCGACTATCCCCAGAAGTCTTGCCGAAAAGCTCTTATCTATACCAATTACAAAATTAGGGTAATCGCCCATACTTCTCCTTCCTTACTTAAGTTCATTCTTGTAGAATTCTTTGAAATTCTCATATCCTTCGGCTGCCAGCTGTTCCTTCTGGAATTTCTTATTCTTGTTCATTCTGACAACAAGAACTCTGTTGCCCTTTTCACGTTCTTTTGCAGCTTCCTGCATAACAGAAATCATCTTGTCTGTCGGCAATCCCTTTTCAACAAGAAATGCCATTTTTTCAGATGTACCGGGAACCTTAAAGCCTGACTCCATTAATAAGAGGATGATTCTCTCAAATCCGATTGAGAAACCACATGCAGGTGTATCCTGTCCTGTAAACTTGCCAACCATCTTGTCGTAACGTCCACCGCCACCGCAGCTTCCACCGAATTCAGGAATAGCAATTTCAAAAATTGTTCCTGTATAATAACTCATACCACGTACAAGAGTAGGATCAAATACAACTTCAAACTTTGCAGCCTTTGTTGCA
>CALAUH010000337.1 GCA_937892225.1 uncultured Treponema sp. | reverse complement strand
TCTTTCTGGCAACCAGTTTTATTGGAATATTCTTACTGAAGAAAAACAAAAAGAAGTTGAAAAACTCTTTGAAAAATATCCAAATTTCAAAGAGCTAGCAGACTATTTCAGAAATCAGTTTCTTCTAATGTTAATTTCTTCTAATCATCATTTAAACTTTGATAATATTCTTCTCTACAGTAAGCCAGGGTGCGGTAAAACATCATTGACAAAACAGTTTGTAAAAATACTGTCTCCACTAGCCTACAAAACAATTGCTTTAGGCAGTGGAAACGCGACCTTTGGACTGGCTGGCTCTGAAAAACTATGGTCAGGAGCTGATGCAGGTAATATTTTAAAATCAATGTTTAATAACAATAACATTGGACCGGTTTGTAATCCAATCATAATATTAGATGAACTGGATAAAGTTATATGGGATTCCAATAGACCTGAATATGATTTAAATGGTGTATTTTCAGAATTACTTGAACCAAATAACGCAAAAACATTTACCGACCTTTTTATGAATGTACCTGTTAATGCATCTCATATAAATTATATTGCACTTGCAAACAACATTGATAATATACCCAAACACATTCTTTCAAGATTTGGAATTAAAATATTTATACCTGATTACTCTGAGGAACAGATGAAAAATACAGTAATTCCAAATATTTATTCAGATTTCCTAAAAGAAAAAGAACTGGAAGATGTTTGCCCTACAACACTGTCAAAAGAAATTATCAACGCTGTATTCGAAATATCTCAAAGTAATACACGTGAAGTTCGCTCGGCACTTACAGAAGTTGCACAATTAAGTACAGAAAAATTAGAAGATGGAAGTTACAGATGTTTTAATAAACTCACAAAATCCATTGAAAAAAAACAAAGACCAATACAAGAAAAGCCAAAAATTGGTTTTTCAATGTATAATTATTAACAGAGGATACTATGCCTAAAGAATTTAATTACCTTGTTAAAGATTTCTCAAAGATTCGTCCATACATACAGGATTTATATATCCGCGATTATTTAAAAACAACTAACAACAGTACTTACGATCAGAATAAAAGGAGAATTTTTGAATGGTTACAGCCATGGATGGTTGATATTCTAGGCAAAAAATATCAATCAATCAAAATAAATTCCCGATATTCTTCAGAAAATCCTCTTTTCAATATTTTTAAGTATAAAAGTTTTTCAATTACAGACATGGACTGTTTCTTTATGATTTTAGATATTCTCCATTCTTCTGACAAAAAACTAACTACAAGTGAAATCACAGAAGCTTTACATGAAAAATATGAATATGAACAAAATGACAAAGACGATTTAAGAAATGCAGATTCAAGAACAAAAATCATAAAGGATACTGTACAATCCAAACTTAACGAATATACAGAACTTGGAATTATTGACTGCGAAAAAAATGGAAACAAGTTTTTATATAAACTAGCAGACACAAAAGAACTGGAAGATTTAATCTGGTATTCTGAATCTGCATTAAGATTTTTTACAGAAATTTCACCTTTGGGATTTGTAGGTTCTACTATTTGTGATACATTCGATGGAAAATATGAACAACGACCTTCAAATGTAAGTTTCAGACATCATTATATTGTAAATACAATTAACACTGAAATTGAATACACCATATTATCTGCAATAGATGAAAATAAAAAAATCCATGTTAAATTATTAAAAACCGCAAATTCAAAACTTCCAAATGAATTCTCGTGCAGCCCTGTAAAAATTTATCAAAGTCTTCAGGAAGGATTTTGCTCAGCTATTGTTTCAACAGATTTACAAAATCTTACCGCAATAAAACTTAATGACATAGAAGAAGTTTTTGCAGAAGAAACAGGATCTGAATTATATAATCTAAGCTGTTTTTCATAATCTTCTTTAGCAACAATAATCTGACCCTTTTCATCAAACATATAAGATACACAACCCTGAGTACCTACAGATCCGTTTCCTTTTGTAAATGCGTTACGTACATTGGCAGCAGTACGGTTCTTGTTGTCAGTCAGTGTCTCAACGATAATTGCAACACCGTTTGGTCCATATCCTTCATATGTAGCAGTTTCATAATTATCAGCAGAATCAGCACCTGCTGCCTTTTTAATACCACGATCAATGGTATCGTTTGGCATATTGTTTGCTTTTGCTTTTGCAATGACATCACG
>CALAUH010000336.1 GCA_937892225.1 uncultured Treponema sp. | reverse complement strand
CATCTTTTGAGAATACAACGTCAGGTTTAAGCTTCTTCATCAGGTGTCTTGCTTCAAAATATCCTTTTATAATACGGAATGGATCTGTGAAATTCTTAAGGTCAAAATATCTTCTTAACTTTCCTGAAGAAATTCCGTAAAAACTTGATGCTACAGCTTTTCCATCAGTGCCTACTGCTTTTTCAACAATATTTTTATCCATTCCTTTAGAACAGCCAATCCAATATATTTTTAAATTTTTATTATTTTTTTTAGCAATTAATTTAAGTTCGTCGGCAACTGCAAGACCTGGATAAATATGTCCGGCAGTTCCACCACCTGTAAAAGCTACAATATCATTATTTAATTTCATATATTCATTTTACTATATTGTAAATTAAAATACAAATAGGTTTTAGAAATATTAAAATTAATTTAAAAAATTATATTTTTTTTCATTTTACTTATTGACACAAAATCAATTTTTCTATATAGTAATATTCACAACGCCGCAGTAGCTCAGTTGGTAGAGCGCCGGACTGAAAATCCGTATGTCGTTGGTTCGATTCCAACCTGTGGCAATTAAGGTTTCTGATTCGTCAGAAACCTTTTTTTTTTCTTGCTTTTTATTATTTGTAATTTATAATTTAATTATGACATTTTTATTAATTACAGATGATGATATTCTTATAGATAATTTCTCCAATAAACTAAAATCCTTAGAAAAAAAATCTAAAATTTATAATTCAGATTTTTCTGATAAAGAATTAAATAAGGCATTTTCTAATTGCAGTAATGTATCTGTTGCTTTTATCTATTCTAAAGATAAAAAAAATATTACTGAAAATACAATAACTTTATTATCAGCATTAACAGGCTATATGATTGCAAATCATACTTATATAATTACAAATATTGATGAAATATCAAAAATAAATTTCTTTAAATCTACAGAAATAAATACTATAGATTCAGCTGAAAATTTATTGGACTTTGTAGAAAAATCTTTTAATCAGATAGTTGATACAAACAAAAAAAATGATGCAAAAAAAATATTATTATCAAAAGGAATCCCCTTTACGCCAGACTGTTTTGCATTATATATAGCTAAAGATAAAACTGAAATCTGTAATTTATTTTTATCTGCAGACATTGATATAAATTCAAAAGATGATTTGGGAACACCTTTATTAAATATTGCCGTAAGAAATGATAATTTATCTTTTGTAAAAAAATTAATTTCTAAAGGTGCTGACATAAACTGTATTTCAGAAGACCGCGGATATACACCTGTTATGGATGCCGTCTGGCGAGGTAATTTAGAAATAACAAAATATCTGATTAAACAGGGTGCTGAATTAAATACAATTAATAAAGAAGGTCAGAATAATTTAGTACTTGCTGTAGGTGCTGAAAAAACTGAAATTTGTGAATTACTTGTAAAAAATGGTGCTAATCCAGATATAAAAGATCAGATGGGTATGAGTGCATATAATTATGCAAATTTATTTCATAAACAAAAATTAATAGAAATATTAAAACCTTATCATAAAGAATAAAAAAAGTCCTTTGAAGTTGATGGATTACTTCAAAGGACCCGCTATTTAATAGAAAAACTTGTTTTCTTTTTTAATTCAAACTATTAACGTTTCAAAGAAAGTACTGTTTCAAGTAAAGTATCTGATGTTGTAATTGTTTTAGCATTAGACTGGAAACCACGCTGTGTTACAATCATATCTACCATCTGTTCAGATAAATCGACGTTAGACATTTCCAAAGCACCTGCCATGAAAGTACCTCTTCCTGCAGTTCCAGATTCACCGATTTTTGCCATACCAGAGTTGTTTGAAACAACATATGTATTATCACCTGCTTTTTCAAGACCTCTATCGTTAGCAAAAGTTGCCATTGCAATCTGACCGATTACTCTAGTTGAACCATTTGAATATACACCGGTAATTGTACCAGTTGTATCAATATGGAAATTATCAAGATATCCTAATGTGTATCCATCCTGATAATAAGCTTTTGTTGTACTCTTAGATGCAGACTGTGTAATTGTGTTTTCGAAACTTCCGATTGTTCCAAGATTAATATTAATTGTCTGACGATAAGGATTTCCATCTTCATCAGGATTAGATTCTGGAACTGTAAAAGAAGTCTGTAAAACAATCTGTCCATCTTCGTTAGATCTATTTCCTGCTGAGTCAGTTACAGCTTCCAAAGCACCCATATTATTAAACTGAACTCTGAAAGTATTACCCTGACCGTTTGTATCACCAAAACCAATTCTAGTCTGTGTAAAATCAGCGTTATCTGGATCAATTAATACTGTTGCATCCCACTGATTTGGATTTCCAGGAACTTTTCTAAATGATACTGATAACATATGTTTATTACCAAAACTATCATAAATTTCCTGTTCTGTTCCCCAAGTACCATTGATTAAATCTTCTGGACTTGGATTTTCTGGAATCTCAATTGTATTTTTATTTAAGTTACATGCAAAGTTTACATTCTGAGTTGCACGAGCAGGATCTTTTGCACCAACTGGAATTACTAAATCTGTTGGTGTAGCAGCAGTTGTTACAATCTGAATACCATTAACTTCTTCTGCCATCCATCCTTGAACTCTCATACCATTTGCAGGATTAACCAAAGTACCGTTCATATCAAGACTGAATGCACCATTTCTAGTATAGAATGATTCTTCACCATCTTTTAATACAAAGAAACCATTTCCCTGAATAGCAATATCAGTTGATACACCTGTTGACTGTAAATTACCCTGTGTAAAAATATTATCTATAGCAGCGACTGTCATACCTAAACCAACTTCTTTAGGGTTTACACCACCAAGCTCATCTGTTGGTTTTGCAGCACCCTGCATCTGCTGACTGATCATGTCCTGAAAGTTAACACGTCCCCTCTTAAAACCAATTGTGTTAACATTCGAGATGTTGTTACCAATTACGTCCATTCTTGTCTGATGATTCTGCAAACCAGATACACCAGAATAAAGCGATCTCATCATAAGGCTTCACCTTCCTTTTAGTTTTGTTTATATCCTTTTTTTAGTTAGCATAAATCTTTGCTATTTTATCTAATGTGTAATACATTCCGTTTACGAGTATTTGAGGATTTTCCCCTCTTGTTGCACCCTCAACTACTCCTGTTGTAGTTACATCACCAACATTCAATTCAACTGTTCTACCCAAAGTAGATGTAGCTTCAGAACTTGTAATAAATGAAGCCATTTTTTCAAAAGATGTACTTAAGTTTGTCATCTGCTCCAAAGAACTGAACTGAGCCATTTGTGAAATAAATTCAGTATTTTCCATTGGTTCAGTCGGATCCTGATACTGAAGCTGAGTTACAAGAAGCTTTAAAAAGTCATCTTTTCCTAATTCGTTGGACGTAGTCCTGTCTGTAGAAATCTGCTTGTTGTAATAGTTTACGGCCTGGTCGACCTGTGCTTTTTCACTTGCAGACATTGTTGTGTTAAGTAGTTCCATCATTTCTCCTTAAATCACTATCGTCACATTATGCGACTATGTTTATTGAATATTCAGAATTATTTTTTAAAATAATATTTTCCTGAATATATCCATCTTCTCTTTCATCAAAAGAATCGTTGTAAGTTATTCTTGCAGCATATTCCCTATTATCATAAAGATTTTCAAAACCTGAATTCTGATTCTGACCATTTGAATTTCCATTGTATGAAACATCAAAATTAGCAGGAGAATTACATACAAGTTATTGGGAAAATAAAATAAGTGAGTGTAATAAAATAAAACAATATTAAAGAGAACTTAAAAAATTCTCTTTTTTTATTAAAAAAACATAAATATTAAAGGGTTTTGTTGACTTTTTTAACTTGTTGTAATATAATTTATAAGGAAACGGAAAGAAGATTATATTTATCTCACCTGACTAGCGAATAGCAGTAGGTAAAAGGCTGACAGAAAAAATAACAATTAGAATAGCTTTTTAATGGATAAATGGGTACTTCTTTAAGTATTCATTTTTTTGGAGGTGTTAGTTATAGCTACTTTAAAGGATAATCCTATCAATGAACAAATAAGATGTAAGGAAATGATGGTAATTGGGCCAAATGGTGAACAACTTGGAGTTAAATCAAAAAAAGATGCTAATGGAGAAGCAAAACCAGTTATAAAATCAGCAAATATGGTAG
>CALAUH010000335.1 GCA_937892225.1 uncultured Treponema sp. | reverse complement strand
AACTTAACTTTACCTTTACCGACGACGTGTTCGACCGTGTTGATGCCGACTACCTCATTCTTCGCATTGACGGAATACTGGTTCCGTTCTTTATAGACGAATATCGCTTCCGTTCCGACGACAGGGCATTGCTGATTCTTCATGATATTGACACAAACGAAAAAGCACAAAATCTCGTTGGAACCGAGGTTTTCTTCCCTTTTTCGCTTTCAGATAAGCAGAAAGAAGAGGTCATCAGCTTCAACGATTTAATAGGATTTACCATCGACGGCATCGGAATTGTTACGGGCATTGACGACTACACGGAAAACATTTTGTTTGAAGTGAAAAGAAACGACGAGAAACAAATTCTCATTCCTGCCGTCGAAGAATTTGTAGAAAATGTTGATTACGAAAAAAAGATAATAAAAGATCCAACAAATCCAAACTATTCCGATTTACCTCCAGTTATTGATAACGGTCCTCAGGTACAATTTGATAATACAATTTCTGCCATGAATTTTATAAAAAAATTAGGTGCAGGTGTAAATCTTCATGATTATTTGATGGTAAATAATTTTGAACAGGATTTTGGATTAGATTCATGGACTTGTTGGGGTCAGCCAGAAAAAATTACCAAAGAACATATAATTGATTTAAAGAAGAAAGGTTTTAATTCTATTCGTGTTGTTGTTTCCTGGGGTGCCCACATAATGGATGACGATTATACAATCGACCCACGTTTTATGGCTCAGGTAAAGGAACTTGTTGACTGGTGTATCGAAGAAGATTTATATGTTGTTCTTGACGAAGATTGCTCTTACTACTATCCAAAAGATAAGGATAGATATCCACGATATTATAAAGGTTATTGTCTGTATCCTTCTTTCGAAAAAGAATCAACACAATTCGTAAAAGCAGTTTGGACACAGATTGCGGCAGCATTCAACAATTCTTATGATGAACATCTTGTTTTTGAATTCTTAAACGAACCACATTACGATACGGATGGTTATAACTTTGGATTAAACACTCCAGAAATATTTAATGTTTTAAATAATTTGAATCAGACAATTATAGATGCAATTCGAAGTTCTGGCGGTAATAATGCAAACCGATTCTGTGTAGTTGAAAGTATTGGAGGATATCCTGCTAACCTTTTGGAAAAGAATTTTAAATTACCAAAAGACTCTGCAAAAGATAGAATTATTGCCTGTTATCATTCTTATCCAATGGGAGGAATGGGTGGTGAATCATGGAGTAGACCAATATTAACAGATAGCAGATTAAAAGAAGAACAGAAAAATATAAAAGAATTAGAAAAAAAATACATAAAAAAAGGAATTCCTGTTTTACTTACAGAATTTTCAACTAATCAGAATGCACCTGTTTATGAAAGATTAAAATGTATCGAAGGAATTATAGGTTCTCTTTGCAAGAAAAAAGGTTTCGCCATTATGACAACAAGTTATTGTGATAAATATTATGACTATAAAAACTTAAAGTGGAATGAAAAAGACGAAGCTTGTATTGATTATTTCCTTGCATTAATAAATGGAACTGCAGCAAACTTTAATAAAGAAATATATCTTGAAAAATATCCAGTAACTAATGATAAAATTGGAAAAAACTTAATTAATGAACCATGGATAATTGAAAAAGACACTTCAAGAGGTTTTGATACTGCAGAACTAGGATATATTACAAACAGTATTGTCATTACAGTTACAGTTGAACCATACGGAGAAGATGAAGAACACATTATTAGGATTTTTGCCTGGGACCCTGTTGCACAGAATATTGAAGGATTAAAAATTCAAGCAAGTCAAATCAAAGGTGGAACTCCAATCGATTGGGATAATCGTCTTAGAAGTATAAGTGAACCAACTGAAATGAAATATTATTTAAATGCAAAAGATATAAATGCATTTTATGAATATGGGCTTCAATTTGGTGGTGGAGGTATTAAAATCACCAGTATAGTTATTGAATAAACCAATAAAACCTTTATTATTAAATATATGAAAACAAGAAAATTAATTTATCTTATATTTATAACTTTTTGTCTCATTTTTAGTTTGAATGCAGAAGAAAATTCTGTTCAAGATATTAGAGAAATGGCTATTATTAATTCTGCTGTAAATTCTGATAATTCTTTAATGCTAATTAATACTGCCAGTTATGAAGATTGGAGTTGTGCTATTTATGCTTGTAATCCTGGAAAAGGTAATCTTAACTGGGGATTTCAAAAAATATGGGACAAAAGTAAGATTTCTGGATGTATTCGTACTTTAATTTATAGTCCTTTTTCTGAAAAGTTTTATTTCCTTGTTTCTTGGAGTAGTGATAAAGGTGATTCTAATGAACAATATAACGGATTATATCAAATAGACACAAAAAGATATGGAAAAAATGCAGGTTCATTAAGAATAGAAAAATGTGAAGAAATATATGGACTAGGAGGCTTTGTTTCTAATAAAAAAGGTGTATGGCTCTTATTAGATAGATGGGAAGATGGAAGCAAATATGATTGGGGATACGGAGAACTTCTTCAAATTGAAGACGAAGGTAATCTGAATAATTATGAAGTAACAAGGTCTGTATCAACTAATCAGTTTATGTCATATTATAGAATAGAAAATTTTAGAACAGAAAACGAAGACTTAAAAAACCATGCTTACGATATTTCGTACATTCTTCAAACAACAGATTATACACTTTTAATAAAAGATAAAGATAACCGAAGTTGGTGGAATTATAACTGTGTAACAAAGCATGAAAAAAAATATGCAACCTTGGAAGAAGCAAAACTTGCTGGTCAACAATTTGATTTAAAGTATCTGAAAAAATTAAAACGAAAAGAATATCATTTTGTTTTAATACTTAGTATTATTGCATTTTCTTGTTTAATAACTATTGTGTTTATTTGCATGCTGATTTTTACAAAAAAACGAATTAAAAAAGAAAAGAAAAATGCTGTAAAAGAACGAAACCGCATGACTTTTGAAATTCAGGAAAAAGAGCGTGCAAAAATCAGCAGAGATATTCATGATTCCGTTGTTCAAGATATTCGCGTAATCCGTTTGGAAACAGAAAATCTTGTTGTTGATGAAGGTTCTAAATCAAAACAAAATAAGATTGAAGATATTGCTACAGATTGTATCGTAAAACTTCGTAACATTTGCTACAACTTAACCCCTGCAGAGCTTACAATCCATAATCAGGGAGAATCTTCTAAATTTGAACTTATCTCTATTATTAATTCTCTTGTTCAGCAATTCAGTTCACGAACACATTTCCCTTGTATATTCAAAGTTGAAGAAGGATTTGAATATCCTGTTTTGGAAAAAGAAGCAACTCAGAATATTTTCCGCGTAGTTCAAGAAGCACTAAACAATATAGAAAAACATTCATATGCAACACAGGCTTCAATTTTTATCAAAGAAGAAAATAATATTTTACAAATTTATATAACAGATGATGGAATTGGCTGTAATCAAGATGAACTTCAGAAAAAACTTCATAAAAAAGAACATCTTGGTTTACGTTCAATGCTAGATAGAATGGAATTAATTGGCGGATCGGTTGAATTCTTTACATCTCAAGATGATGGAATGGAAGTAAAAATTTCTCTTCCACTTCGAAATACCCCAACGGACACGGAGTAGAAAATGAAAGATATCGTTTATATTGTTGATGACCATAACATGGTTAGGAACGGGCTTAAATCCTGGCTCGAAACTCACACAAAATATCGCGTACCAAAAGATTTTGCTTCCTCCTCAGAATGCTTGGAATGCCTGGATTGTTTGAGCAAATTAGATAAAGGTTGTCCTTCCGATATCTTCCCTGAAATAATCATTATTGATGTTCAGCTTGTAAATGAAACTGGATTTTCGTTAGTAAAGAAAATTACTAAAAACTTTCCAGAAGTTAAATGTGTAATGTATTCTATGTTTGACACAACAGGATTTGTTTTGCAGGCAAAAGATTGTGGTACCAAAGGCTATATTTCCAAGGTTGCAAAAGAAGAAGAACTTGCTCACTGTCTCGATGTTGTTCAGGACGGTGGAATTTACATTGAAGAAAACCTGATTAAAGCACAGGATAAAATCAGTTCAATAGTTTCTATTTTGACAAAGCAGGAACGTAATATTTTTGAAGCAATTTTGCAGGGAAAAACTAATACAGACATTTGT
>CALAUH010000334.1 GCA_937892225.1 uncultured Treponema sp. | reverse complement strand
TTTCAAAAATATTAAAAAAATTAAACAAAAAATCAAAAAAAATATGTAAAAAAAATAAAAAAATTAACAGATATAATCCTTATTTTAATAATAATGATTAATATCTTATGAGGTGTTAAAGTGGCAGACGGAATATTTGTAAGACAAAAAAAAGCTAAAAACTATACTGTTTTAGATAATACCTGTTTGAAAGATAACAAATTATCTTTACGTGCAAAAGGTCTTCATAGTTATTTAATGTCTTTACCTGAAGATTGGAATATTTATGTATCTGAACTTATTACTCATTCAGCTGATGGAAGGGATTCTGTTTACGCTGCAATAAAAGAATTGGAAAATGCAGGTTATATTGTTCGTTTTCAGAAAAGAAAAGAAAATGGTTCCTGGGATACAACTCAATATCTTATTTTTGAAACACCTCAAAATTCTGTAGAAATTAAAGAAAAATACTTAAAAAAGAATAATAAAAAATCAGATGAAAAAGAAATTGTAAAAGAAGAAACTGTTGAATCTGAAAGAAATAATAATTCTGAAATTTTAGAAAATAAAAAAGAAAATAATGTCCATAATGATATCAAACAGGTTATTAAGACTGATTCCGTTGAGAATAAGTCTAATAATATAGAATCTCAACCGCTTACGGGAAAGCCGTATACGGCAAATCCGTATACGGCTAAACCGGATACGGCTCAACCGTATACGGCAAATCCGACACTACTAAATACTAATAATACTAAATACTTAAATTTAAAAAATACTAACGAACTAACTGAACTCCCAACTAAAACTATAAATCAATCAGAAAAAGGTTCGTCTGTTTTTTTCAAAACAATAATAAAATATTTTAGTGATACAAATCCTTTTGATGAAATCTTTGAAAAAGAGATTATATCTTTGTTTGAACGTCAGAATCTTAATCTTGAAAAATATTTTGATAAATACATAAATTACGTTTTTCAAAAAACTAAGAATCAAAATCCTAGTAAATCATTTACAGGTTTATTTAGAAAAATTGCACTTATGGAAAATGTATTTTTTGATTTTCTGGAAAAAAATAATATAACAAAAAACAAGCAGGAAATAAAAATATGTCCGGTTTGTAACAGTTCCAGATATGAAAAGTATCTAAACTGTTGTAAAGAGTGTGGTCATAATTTTGAAAATTCTGATGAAAAAAATATCGAGGAGGAAAAAAAAATCTGGCAGCTGCCGGAAGAGAAGAGAAACAGTTTAAACAATGAAATTAAAAAAGTATCAATAACTGCAAAAGATTATGATAAAAAAATTTTAATGCTGTATATAAAATACGGTATCAGAAAAAAAACAAATCAAACGGAAATGCAAAGGAGATAAAAAAAATGAAAACATTTTCTGAATATCAAAATCGTAGAATCATTGATTCTACAACTGGAGAAATTGCAGATGGAGATTACATTAAAGAAGATTTAATAATCCGTACTGAAAAAGGATTATTAAATGATGTAGTTGATCCAGAAGGTAATTTATTGCCTGCCATTCAATTTCATGATGGTTCACATTTTGAACACTGGCAGAAAGGAGTACTACATTTTGATAATGGACCTGCAGTAATCGACCATACGGATAATCGTGAAGAATGGTGGATTCATGGAGAAAAAATCAAATCTAAGGAGTAAAAATATGACAAAAGAACATGAGTTATTTTTAGCAGAATGTAATAAAAATGAATTATACAAAAAATCAGCTGCTTTACATAAAGAATACCAACATATGCGTTTTTTAGAAAATGGTTCTAATAAAGCTTTAGAAGGACAACGTATAAGACGTGAAGATAAAAAAGGTTTAATTGAAGGTGAAGAAGGGTTTGATATAAATTCAGCTTATTTTGTTATTTATAATTTTAAAGATGGTGTTTTACATGATAATGATAATACACCTGCCGTACAATCTAAAGGACATTGGGAACATTGGATAAATGGAGAAATTATCAAAATTATCAGTAAAGGTGGAGATACAGAAGAATATTGGTCGAAGGGAGTTCCAGTAAGGATAGACACAAATCTGTCTGAACGCAGAAATAAAGGTGAATAATATGAACGAAAAATTAACTAAAACTGAAAATATTTTATTAAAAATTAATCAGCATTTAGATAAATTAAAAAAATATAGTTCTAATACAAGAAAATTTACTTATTATCAGACGGAAACAATTAATATGATTGATAAATTAATTGATAATAGAATCGATTGTCTTTCACAATCTTTTAATGAATTTAAAAAACTTTTTTATAATGAATTTCAATATGTAAATGAATTGGAAAAAATTAAAAAAACACTTTTAAAGGAGTAACTAATATTATGGAATCTATGAATCTTCCAACAATTCCAAAAAAAGAATTTTTACCTTCTGATAAAAAAGCAATATCAGAAGTTGAAGAATATCTTATTCAAATTATAGGTGATTTAAATAAATTAAATGATTTACAGCCTGTTATTGAAGAAATCTGTTCTGATAAAAATAAAGTATTTACACAGATTGAAAAAAATATTAATGATAGAATTGAAAAAATGAATATTGCTTTTGCTCAATTAAAAGAAAAGATTAATAAGGAAATTGATGTAAGAGAATATTTGCAAAAAGAATTGCAGCTTGCCGATAAACAGCGTCAGGTAACAATTCTGGAACAAAGTTTATTAACTACAGAAACTAAAATTAATGAATATATAGATAAAACAGATTCTTATCTTAAATCTAAAATTGAGCTTCTAGAAGAAAAAATTAATACTTTATCAACTGTAAAAAATGAAATTGATAAAGATATTGCTGATTATAATAAAAATGTTCAAGACCAGGCAAATAGTGAGTATTTAATTTTAAGGGCTAATTGCGAAAAAACTATTAGATCTTTTACTAGTCAGTGTCAGCAGGATATAGATATATTGAAGAAGAAATCTGTAGAGTTTATAAAGTCGTGTCAGGACGAAAATAAAGAGTTAATAGGAAGAATTCCAAAGGTAAATACGAATAAATATTCTGTAAAAGATATACTATTCTATGTATTTATTTTAGTAACTTTAGGGCTTCAGGTGTTTATGTTTTTTAAGATGAGATAATGTAATAATACTTTTTTGAACGTGGTAATCATAATGGTTATCACGTTTTTTTTATTTCTTTTTTTTGTTTTTTGTGTTGACAATAACAAATAGTTATGATATATTAATAATTGTCAGGGGGTAAACCTTGGCAAGGAGAAACATAATGAATCAATTAAATTCACTAATTTTAGAAGGCAATGTTGTTAAACATGGCAAGTTGGAAAAACCTTTAAATGGTTTTTGTGTTCTTAAATTTTCTGTTTCTGTTATTCGATTTAAGAAGAATTCAGAAGGTGAAGATATTACAGAAATTTCTTATTTTGATATTGAAGCTTATGGTAAAATTGCTGAAAAATGTGAAAAAGAAATATCAAATGGAAAGACTGTAAGAATTGTCGGAAGACTTAAACAAAATATTTGGAATGATGAAAATAATAATAAACATTCTAAAGTTTTTATAATTGCAGAACATATTGAATTTAAACTTGATAATTCTGATTCTGTAGCTTAATAATTATAATACCCATCTTTTAAAGGTGGGTATTATTTGATACTTTTTTTGTTATAAATAATTTGTAAATTATAATTATTTATAATAAAATATTATTAAATAGAGTAATAAACTCTAAGGAGTACAAAATGAAAAAAATGAATATTGTTGAATTAAATCTTGCTTTACAAGGATATATAAAAGACCCGGCAATTAATATTGTTGATTTATCTACAGAAAGAAAAATAATTTTATATAAAGAATTGTTTAATGAAGAAGTTGAATTAATTAATAATGAAAATTCTGTTAAGTATTTTTATTTAGGAATGGATTCTGAAAATACAGAATTTGTTTATGTCAATATTGGGAAAATGATTAGATATAATGAAATTGATAGACAAAATAAAGACTATGCTACAAAACTTTTTGAAACTGAAAATGAACCTTTATGTCTTATTCCAGAATTAGCTAAAAAATATGATGTTGATGAAAGTAACTTCTTTGTAAAAGAATTTTAATTTTTTTTATTAATAATGTAACAATTTTGAAAAAACAATATTGTTACTTTTTTCCGGGTGCAACGTTGCACCCGGAATTTTAATGGGTTTTAATTAAGGATAAATATGGCTGAAGAAAAAAAATATACAGGATATGGATATCATGGCGGCGGTAGACCCAAAAAAAATGAAGAAGCAAAACGCTGTACA
The DNA here is from genome assembly GCA_937892225.1 of uncultured Treponema sp. Classification (GTDB taxonomy): domain Bacteria; phylum Spirochaetota; class Spirochaetia; order Treponematales; family Treponemataceae; genus Treponema_D. The sequence goes on along the minus strand of CALAUH010000334.1, from coordinate 188 downwards.
GTTTCTATAAGTGGAACAAGAGCTGAATTGGATCAGCTCAAAGAACTTGCAGCTAAAGAAAATAAAACTGTTTCAAGGTTCGTTTTAGATACATTAATAAAATCTAAATGATTTTATTGACAGTTTATATATTTAATTTATAATAAAGATTAATAACGATACGTTATGTTTCTCGGAGCCTGGGAATG
>CALAUH010000333.1 GCA_937892225.1 uncultured Treponema sp. | reverse complement strand
ATCCGCTTTCACGTACAACAGCACATCGTCGTGCTATGTCACGCAATATGGTAACATCACTCTTTAGATATGAGCGAATTACTACTACAAAATCAAAAGCTCTTGAAGTTAGAAAATCAGCTGAAAAGCTTATTACAAGAGCTAAAGAAGATACTGTTCATAATCGTCGTGAAGTAGCAAAGTTTATTTCAGATGAAAAAATTTTAAATAAACTTTTTACAGAAATCGGACCACGCATGAAAGAAAGAAATGGTGGATATACTCGAGTTCTTAAATTAGGTTACCGTCAGGGTGATGCTGCTGATGTAGTAATTTTAGAATTGGTAGATTACAAACTTGATGCTGAACCTGCTGAAAAACAGGAAAAGCCAGCTGCAAAAAAAGCAGCTCCAAAGAGTGAAGCACCAAAAGCTAAAAAAACTACAGCTAGCAAGTCAAAAGATGCTGCAGAAGGTGAAGCTAAAAAACCAGCTGCAAAAAAAGCACCTGCAAAAAAGACTGAATCAAAAGCTGAATAAGCTTGCGATGTGACTTAAATTAATTAAAGGAGTCTATATGTCAAAGAACCACCGTGGATCTGGTATTAGATCACTTCCTAATCATGGAAGAGGAACTTGTGCTATTTGTGGAAAAGAAAATATCAAAGTTCTTTTTGAAAAGGAAGTGAATGGTCAAACAGTAAATATTTGTAAATACTGTAATGCACATTTAAAGAATGTTGCACAGAAAGAAGCTCCTGCTCCAGCAGCAGAAGCACCTGCAGCAGAAGAAGCTCCTGCAACAGAAAATGCAGCTGAGTAATTTTTAATTACAAATATTTAATTGTAAAATCCGTCAACATAGCTTGGCGGATTTTTTTTGTTTTTTTTAATTTATATTGTTGCTAGATTATTGAATTTAGAATAAAATAGATATATGGGTTATTCTACAACAACAAGTCATCAAATAACACATTATTATGATTACTTTCGCGACAAAGAAATTGTTTTTACTAAAGCCAATTTGCGTTCTTTAAAGATAGATCCACGTCAGATTTATGTTAGATGTAATGGCGGACAGTGGCCTTGCATTATAAATTCTTCTTCTTTACAGATGGCAAAAATAATTATTGGTACCCAAAGTGGTGCTTATGCCGAAATGACAAAAGACAAAAATATCACTGTCAGTTTAAAATATTGTTTTATTGATCAAAATAATCAGCCAATTCATTTTTTTGTAAACTGTACAATCTTAGATATAAAAAATTATCAGAATACTAATGAACTTGCAGTAGTTACTTTGGAATTTACACAAAGACCGCCTGATGATTTAATTTCTAGAATTGGTGAATTTATTGAAGCAAGTGAAAATTTTATAAATCGTAAGGAAGAGCGTATTGTAATCAATAGTAATTCTTTGCGTAAACTTGGTATGGAAAAAGAAGAATCTATTGTCTGGATTGATAACGTACCAAGAAGATGTATTTTAAAAGATTTATCGTTTAGCGGTGCAAAAATAATGTTAGTTGGAATTCCTAAATTTCTTGTTGGAAAACCAATTAATCTTAAAATAGATTTTTATGATACAAGTGAATCTATTCTTGTTTCAGGTGTAATTCCTCGTGCAGAATTTTTGGAAGGCAGACAGGATATTTCATCAGTACATATTAGTTTTAATGCTGATACAGTACCAATGACTTATAAAATGCATATAAACAGTTATATAACAACTTTCCAGAAAAACTTCTTGCAGCAGGATAAACCTGTACAAAATGAACCAGAAGAAAAGAAAATTGAATCTGCTGGAAATACAGAAGAACAGAAAAAAGTTGCTGAAGAACAAAAAGCAGCAATTATGGGAAACCCGGTAACGGCTCAAACTTCTGCAAAACCAGATACAAATACAAACCAAGTTCAAGCTGAATCAAAACCTGTTAAAACTCCAAAGCCGGTTGAAACTTTGGAAGATATTTCTTTAGATGCAGATTTACCAGATTTAGATATTGGTGAAATTGGTTTACCATAAAATTATCAGGAAAAAATATGAATCCAAAAAATCCGCTCGAATCAATATTTTATATTTCTTTGCCAGAGGATTATTCTTTTAGCGAAGCAGCTTTTAAAATTGATCCTACAATTCAAATCCCTGTTCAGAAAAAGGATTCAGAAGGACCTGGAGATTTTAATCCTTCTGAAATTACATCTGAACAAATACTTGCAGGTATATTAACAGTTTTAGCTTATGATAAAAAAAATAAAAATGTTGATTATTATCGTTCTATCATCAATAAGGTAAAACCTAATATTAAAAAAGAATTGTGTGAAGCTGCAATTTTAAAAACAAAAAATGAAGATTTTGATATTGCAGAAGAAATATTTTTAGCTCTTTATGGTTTAGATCCAGAAGATGATGCAGTCATTTTGAATATGGCATTATTTTTAGATCAGAGAGCAGAACGATATAGAAATTCCGGTTTAATCGAAGATGCAGATGCTTATGATAGTGATGCAGAATTTTATTATAAGCAGGTAATGGAATCTGAATCGCCACTTCCAGATGCTTTTTTTAATGCCGGATTCTTTTATATGAAACAACATAAATACAGAGAAGCTAAAGATGCTTTTGAAACTTATGTAGCATTAACTTGTGATGTAAGTGATGAAGAACTTGGCGAAAATGGTATTTATAAAAAAGAAAGAGCTCAGGAAATTATAAATAATATTAAATCACAAAATATGGATGATGTTAGATTTAAACATGCTTATGAATTAATATCATCTGGTCAGGAAGAAAAAGGTCTTGAAGAAATAAGACTTTTCTTGCAGTCAAATCAGAAGGTTTGGAATGCATGGTTTATGCTTGGCTGGGGTTTAAGAAAATTAAATAGATTCGAAGATGCAAAAAAAGCTTTTCTTGAAGCATTAAAATGTGGTGGAGAAGAAAATTCAGATACTTATAATGAATTATCACTTTGTTATATTCAGGAAAAAGATTTTGCAGAAGCAAAAAAATGTTTAGAAAATGCATTCAGATTAGAACCTGAAAGTACAAAAATTATTTCCAATTTAGGATATCTTGCTTTGGCACAGGGAAATAAACAGGAAGCAAGAAATTATTTTGCTGCTGTTTTGGAATATGATCCAAATGATAAAATTGCTGCAAGTGAATTGTTGAAATTAGAAAAAGAAAATTAAAAATCTTCTAAATCAATTTTGTCTCCAACCTGGATGTTATTTTTTTTATACCATCCTTGTGGAACTTCGAGTGCATATCGTACAGAAACAGAACTTGTTATAGATGTTGTTGTCATTGGTTTCATGTCAAGAATATCTCTGATTACACCTTTATAATCAATATATGCAATTGATAAAGGATGTGGTGTGTTTTTCATCCAGAAGTTTAATATTTGATCTTTTTCAAAAACAAATAACATACCAGTTCCATCTGGAATATTTTTTCTATACATAAAACCTTTTTCTCGGTCTGCTGATGTTTTTGCGATTTCTGCATTTACAGTAATAGTGCTTCCATCATTTTTGTGAATATTAATTTCTTTTTTTGGTAAATAATTTATTTTTTCACATGAAATAAAAAGTAAACTTATTGTGAGTAATTTTAAAATCATTTTTGATGTTTTCATTTTTGTGTCCTAAAAATCTTCTAGAAATAATTCTCTTGTATATTCTTCTGCACTTATTTCAACTGTAGCTTTTTTTTGTATTTCTTCGTAAGTTTTATTATCAATATATTTTACTGAAAGAGGTTTTTCCAAAATGATTGTAACAGAATCATCTTTCCAGCAAGATTTTGACGGGTCAATTGATGTAGGATTTCCATATTTTTCTAAGAAAGTTTTAAACATGGAATAATAATCTATTCTGTTTTTATTTATATTGATTGTAATGATGTAGAGATTATCATCATAAAATTGAAACCAGCATCTTTCTAAAAAAGGAGTTCCATGTCCTTCTTCGGCATCTGTTTCAATCAAAACTTCTTTTTGACTTGGTAATAATGAAACGTCTTTGTCACCATGGTAACCAAATTCAGCATTTTTTTGTAACTGGTCTTTTGTTTCATCTAAAGACATTCCAAGTTTTATATTTTGATATCCGTTTGGAAGTGATTGTCCGAATAATTTTAAAGAAAATAAAGAAATTGTTAATAAAAATAAAATCTTTTTCATAATTGTATTATCGGAGAGAAAATTAAAATAATTAATAAGTTATTTCTTATTGTTCTTTGTTTTCGATGTGCTGAGAATGTTGTTTTCTGTAGAAAGCAGCCTGTTTTACGAGTTCTGGTACATCTTTGATTACAATTTTCTGGTCAACAAATTTTATCTGCTGTAACTGCTGGAAATTGTAAATGATTCCAGGCTGATTTTCTTTTGGTATACCGCACATATTTGCAAGGTCAAATGCAGTTAATTCAGTTTCCATTGATTTTGATGTCATTTTTTCGATATTAACTTTCTGTTTTTCGATTTGCAAAGAAAGCATATCAAGCATTTTTTGAATTGGATCTGAAATATTTGCATTATCAAGCTGTCTGTACATAGACCATAATCTTTCGGCAAGTGTAGTTGTTAATCTTGAAATCAATTGTGGTTGAGTTGCTACCATCTGGTTAAAGTTTGCGTGGTTTACAACCATAAGTCTGCAATCACTGTGGGCAATTGCACTTGCAGAGCGTGGTTTATTTTCAAGAAGCGCCATTTCTCCGAACATATCACCTTTATGTAAAACTGCAAGTGTTACTTCGTTTCCGTCAACAACTTTTGATATTGCTACTTCACCAGACTGGATAATGAACATATCATGTCCGCTTTGTGATTCAGAAAATATCATTGTGTCTTTTGGATATGATCTGGAAAGTTCTTCTGTTGGTTCAAAATAAATAGCATTTGTTCTTTGTTTTAATTGAACAAATTTCTGTTTTGCTTTTTCTGCCTGTGGTCCAGTTGGTTTTGTTTTTAAGTACTGATAATATGCAAAAACTGCAATATTTAATCTTAATGTACTTTCGTAATATTCTGCGACTTTTAGAATCTGTTCAGATGAATCTGTTACTACAGAATTTAATGTTGCTTTTGTTAACATTTCGTTCATCTGGCGCATTCTATTTGCAAAGGTGCGAATAATTTTTAAAGCAACTGGAGTATTGTTTACGATTAAATCTGAATATTGATCTTTACGAACTGAGATTGCTGTAACATCTGTTAATGCAATGGCGGTTTCTATCTGAGAATGTCCAGACATACATGGTACTACACCTACGAAGTCTCCAGGTCCTAAAACTACTGGGGCAATGCCGGTTCCAGCAGATTTAAAACATTCAACGTTTCCTTTCTGAATAATATAGAAACGTTCATTTACAGAGTTACCTTCTACAACGATATAGGAATTCGTTTTAAAATTTGTTATTTGTAATTGTAGCACTCTTTTCCACCAATAAAGATATATTTAAAGTATAAATTTAGGTCTTTTATTTGTCAATAAACTATTTTAATTATCGGTAAAAATTATTTCCGGCTCTAGTGTGAAATTAAATTTATTTTTTACAGTTTTTATTGTATGTTCAACAAGCTGCTTTACATCACTGCAAGTTGCATTATTTACGTTGATTATAAAGTTTCCATGGAAATCAGCTATTTTTGCACCGCCAATTGAATATCCTCGTAGTCCAGCTTCGTCTATGATTTTACCGGATGGTTTACCAAAATCATGGTTATTCTTGAATACAGAACCGGCACTTGGATATTTAAAATGTCCTTTACTGACTCTTTCGTTTATATAATATTTACAAAGTTTTTGAATATCATCATGATTACGTTCTTTTTTCTGTGTGAGTAAGAATGTAGTTGTGATTATAAAAATTTTACCAGTTTGATATGGTGATTTTTTATATGCCCATTTTGAAGGGTCGAATTTTTCTCTTTTAAGTTCAACTTTTCCTGTTGAAAAATCCATGTAACTTACAGAAAAGATGATATCAGAAATTGATTTTTCAAAGCAGCGTGCATTCATAAAAGCAGCACCGCCTACAGTTCCAGGTAATCCTGCAAATTGTTCAACTCCGCTTATATTTTTTTCAAGACAGAAATTTACTAAAGAAGCCATTGGTGTTCCGGAAAAACAAGTAACTAAAACCTGGTCTTTTTTTAAGGAAATTTTACCGAATTCTTTAGGACAGTCTCCTGCTGGAAAAATTGCCGAATCATTATATTTATGAGTAGAAATTACTGCACCTTTAAAACCTTCATCATTAAAAACAACGTTGCTTCCGCCACCAAGAATAAAAAAACGAACATTGTTCTGTAATAAAGCATCTAGTGCAATTTGAAAAGAATAATAATTTTCTGGAGCAATAAATAAATCTGCATTTCCGCCAATTTTAAAAGTAGTTTTTTGGGCTAAAGGTTCGTTTAATAAAATATCACCTTTAAAAGCATCATGATTATTTAATGTCTGTATAACTGATTCGTAATTATTCACAAATTAATTATATAGAAATAAAAATAAAAATACTACTAAAATAAAGCAGGATATTTATTATTAATTTGTACTATTTACATTGTTTATTTCTCATTGTGAAGAAATGCTTTTTTTGATATATTATTCTATTAAAGAGGTAATGCTATGAGTTTGAAATTGTATAATACTATGGGTCGCAAAATGGAAGAATTTAAGCCTATTACTCCAGGTTTCTGTGGATTTTATGGCTGCGGTCCAACTGTTTACAACTACGCTCATATTGGAAATTTACGTGCATATGTTTTCTTAGATGTCCTTGATAAAACTTTGCAGCTTCTTGGTTATGATATTAAACATGTTATGAATATTACCGACGTTGGTCACTTAACTGGTGATAATGACGACGGTGAAGATAAAATGAAAAAATCGGCAGAAGAAAGACATCAGTCGGTTTTGGATGTTGCTAATTTTTATACAGAAGCTTTTATAAAAGATATTGATGCTTTGAATATTCGTCATCCTGATGTAATTTGTCGTGCTACTGAACACATTCAGGATATGATTGATTTAATCAAACAGATTGAAGCTAACGGTCACACTTACATGGCTGGCGGAAATTTGTACTACGATATTTCTACTTATCCTGATTATGGAAAACTTGCAAACTTAAATATGGATGAACTTAAGGCAGGTGCTGGTAAACGCAAGGTTGTTGTTGTTGATGAAAATAAACGTAATCCCGGTGACTTTGTTTTGTGGTTTACTAAATCTAAATTTGAAGATCAGGCTATGACTTGGGATAGTCCTTGGGGACGTGGTTATCCAGGCTGGCACATTGAATGTTCTGCTATGAGTATGAAATATCTTGGTAAACATTTTGATATTCATACTGGTGGTGTTGACCATATTCCTGTTCATCATACAAACGAAATTGCTCAGTCAGAAGGTAGTTTTAGTGATGAAGAACGAGCTAAAGGTCCATGGGTTAATTACTGGATGCACAATGAATTCTTAATTCTTGAAGGCGGAAAAATGAGTAAATCTAGCGGTAATTTTATTACTTTGCAGACTGATTTACCTGCTGAAAAAGGATATTCGTTGGCAAGTAAGGGTTATGAACCTTTAGATTATCGTTATTTCCTTCTTGGTGGACACTATCGTAAGCCTTTGACTTTCAGTATCAACGGTTTGGATTCTGCTAAATCAAGTCGCGCTGCTTTAAATGAAAGAGTTGCAAAACTTATTAAAAAAGCAAATGATGATGAAAAACTTGGATTAACTAAAGAAAATTTTGAAAAAGTTCTTGGTGCTAATTCTTATACCGGCGAAAATTATGACAAGTTTGTTGCCGGTCTTGAAAATGATTTGGCTACACCAGTTGCTTTAGCCGGAATGCAAAAAGAATCAAACGGTAAAGGTGATGTAAAAGCTTCTGATGCTTTAGCTGCAATTTTTAAGATGGATAAAGTTTTAAGTCTTAGCGTAATTGAAAATGCATTTACAGTTTTGGAAAAACAGCTTTCAGAAAATTCTTCTGCAGTAGATGCACATGCTGGAGATCCAGAAGCTGCTGAAATTGATGCTTTGGTAAATGAAAGAACTCTTGCAAAGAAAAATAAAGATTTTGCTACAGCAGATAAAATCAGAAATGAACTTGCCGAACGTGGAATTGTAATAATTGATACTCCGACAGGTCCAACATGGAAAAGAAATTAATAAATTGTTTTGTGATAAAAATTGATTCAGGTAACTTTTTTATCACTGTGTAGTTTATATTTATATAGAGGAAAAAATTTACAAAAAATAAGAGAATTCTTATTTTTTATGTAACTTTTAGGTGCTTAAAGTGTTAGATACTATAGGTGAAGAAAATCAAAATGATGTTTCTGTTGCATTAAATGCAGGAAATCCAGTTGATTTTAAAACGATTTATGATGCTTCTATGCAGATGCTTTTTAGAATATCATACAAAATTGTAAATGATGAAGAAGCAGCAGAAGATTTAGTACATGATTCGTTAATTAAAGCAAATGAAAAGGAACTTGTTTTTCCATCGTTAAATGATGCAAAATACTGGCTCATTAGAGTCGTAAAAAATGCATCGTTGAATTATATTAAGAGAAAGGATAGAGAACGCAAGGCTTATGAGAAAGTTCTTTACGAAGAACACAGAAAATCAGAAAGCGGCGAAACCGATCTTCTTAAAGAAGAAACAATGGAAAAAGCAAGAGAGGCTTTGAAAAAATTACCTAAAAACTTAAGAGAAGTTCTTATGTTAAGAGAATATGGTGATCTTAATTATAAGGAAATCGGAAAAGTTTTAGGAATTACAGAGGGAAATGTTAAAGTCAGGGTGTTCAGAGCCAGAGAACAATTATTAAAGTTAATAGGAGCTGATGATGTCTTCTTGTGTAACTAATGATATTCATTCGATTTATCTTGATAATGAAATGCCAGAAATTTATAAGGCAGAATATGAGTCTCATTTAAAGTCTTGTCCTAAATGCCAGAAGGAACTTGCTAAATTAAAGACTTTAAGAAGTTTGTTTTCTTCTGATTCAATCAATTTAGATAAACAATATATGGATCAGAGTTTTGAACGTCTTCAAATTAAAATGGGATATTCAAAACATACTGGAAAGGTAAAGGAAGAAAATACATATAAATTTAAATATGTTATTCCTACTGTAGCAGCTGCAGCAGTTGCAGTTTTGGCTTTAGTTTTACCTTTGAATTTAATTTCTAATAAAAATACAGCAGACAGTGTTAAGGTTGTTGCACCAATTGTTACATCTATACCAACTGCAGATAATGTTTCTTTAAATACAGGAAGAGCAAAAGTAATTTCTGGAAATATTCAGGAACCAGTTGTTCCTCCTTCTGCAAAAGCAATAAAGATTACAGTTCCAAGTGTAAATAACATTCCTGTTCAGGTAGAAATTGAATTTCCTGAGTCAGAAAGAATACATTTTAGACAAAAATAATTTAGAATCATTTATTTTTTTCTTAAATTGTATTAAAATAATTTAAACGCATCTTAAAAATCAAATGATGGATTTCTGTCATTTGATTTTTTGTGTTATTAGTATTATAAAAAATTATTTATAGGAAGTATTATTTCGTGGAATCTTCTAATTTATTCAGTTATTATTTTCGTAAACATACATGGATACGTGTTAGTATTTTAATTTCCGGAATATTAATTCTTTTATTTTTAATATTTCTTTTAGGTTATAAAACATCACCTGAACCAGTAATTGAATCTATTGTTCCGCCTGTAGGAGCACCTGGTGATATTATTGTAATTAACGGCAAAAATTTTGGTGAAACAAAAGATATGAGTTATGTTGAAATTGCCGGTTCAAAACTCACTTCAAGTTCTTATATTTCGTGGACAGATACAAAAATAAAATTTATTGTACCGGCAAATGTTCAGGACGGTCTTGTAATTGTTGGAACAAAAGATGTTCAGTCAAAACCGGCATTGTTCGCTAATGAAATTGATATTCCTGTTTATGTTCCAGATTCTGTTCATACTACTAAACCTAATATTATTTCTTTATCTGAAGAAACTTCTAAAATTGGTTCACTTTTAACAATTAATGGAAATAACTTTGGTGAATCAAGAAATCAGTCGAAAGTTTATTTTACAATTGATTATAACAATCAGATAAAAAATGCAGAGTATAAAAATAATTCATTTTATACAGACAATATGGTAGAAGTTAATGAATGGGAAAATGGATATGAATATTGGAGTAATTCAGAAATTCGTGTTCGAATTCCAGACGGAGCCTGTTCAGGTGTTATAATTATAGATAATGGAAAAGAAAAATCAGAAGCATTTCCAATCACTATAAGTGATTTTGTCGGAACTAAAGAATATATTTCTAAAAAGATTTATTTAATTCAATATACAGCAGATATTAAAGATATTGTAGCTGATGATACAGCAACTATTACTTTACGATGTCCTGTTCCTTTTACATGTTCATCTCAGCCTACTGTTGAATTAACAGAAATTTCTCCAGAACCAACTTTGCGTAACTATCAGAATTGTATGGTACAGCAGCTGGTTAAAAATAAGAATAATTCATCTAAAACTGCATGTTCTCAAACTTACGTTCTTCCTGTTTATGAAGTAAGAACAAAAGTAAATCCAGACAGAGTCGGTTCTGTAAAATCTATGAATCAATCATTTTATAAAACTGTAACAAGTGCAGATGATGTAGTTCCTGCTGATGATGAAAGACTTGTTAAATTATATAAAGAAATTGTTGGTGCAGAAAAAGGTACATATAGACGTGCAAAATTAATTTACGAATATATGTGTAAAAATTACGAAATACTTTCTAAAAATAGAAAAGATGATGCAGATCCTTTTGATTTAATTAATAAGAAAAAAGGTGATGCTTATGATTTTTCTGTAATGTATGCAGCAATGCTTAGAACTGCAGGAATCCCTTGTATTATTGATTGTGGTATTCTTGTAAACGAAAGTTTAAAATCACAGGCACACTGGTGGTGTGAATTCTATTGTCCGGATTTTGGATGGGTTCCTGTTGATGTTGCTTTAGGTGCAGGGCTTGAATTTAAAAACTGGCCGGATGTTACGGATGCACATGTATATTATTTTGGAAATCTTGATTCACATCATATTTTGTTTTCTCGAGGTTACAATCAGCAAAAACCTTTCTCTCAGGATAATAAGATTGTTCAGTATAAAAAAAGTTTTGCATTACAGTCTATCTGGGAAGAATCTTTTGCAGAAACTATAAAATATAGTTCTTACTGGAGTGTTCCTGTAATAAAAGGCGTATATTAAAATTATATAAAATTATCTTAAGGTTATACTTGGAGGATATTATGACAAAAATTTTAAGTGTTGGTGGTTCAATTATTGCACCAGAAAAACCAGATGCTGAATTTTTAAGTTCATTTGTAAATATGTGTAGAAAATGGCTTGATTCAGATAAAAATAATCGTTTGATTTTAGTTGCAGGTGGTGGAGCTCCAGCTCGTTTTTATCAGAATGCATATAAAGATGTTGCTTCTAAAACAAATATGACAAGTGCAGATGATGCTGCAGACTGGATTGGAATTATGGCAACAAGAATTAATGCTCAGTTATTAAAAGCTTGTTTTGGTGAATATTGTAAAAATGATGTTGTTTATAATCCTACATTAGATGATTTGAAATTTGACGGTCAGGTTTTAGTTGCATCTGGATGGAAACCAGGTTTTTCTACAGATACAGATGCTGTTTATCTTGGTGAAAAATTTGATGCAAAAACAATTGTAAATCTTTCGAATATTGAAAAAGTTTACACTGATGATCCACGCAAAAATCCTGATGCAAAACCTTTGGATACAATTTCATGGGCAGATTTCCGTAAAATGGTTGGCGATGAATGGACACCTGGTAAAAACTGTCCTTTT
>CALAUH010000332.1 GCA_937892225.1 uncultured Treponema sp. | reverse complement strand
ATTAAATCACAACTTTATTAAAAACTTCTAATTGTCCTATATAATAGAAGAATGATTTACTTAAAAGAAGCAAATTTCGAAGATATTGAAAAAGAATGGCAGTATATAGCCGCTATGCCAGAAGATGAAAATGGTCTTACAAATCAGTGGCCTGATATTTCTCGTGAAGATTTTGAAAAGACAGCACTGCCGGAAATCATCAAATACTCAAAGGGAATCGACATGCCCGACTGGATGGTGGCAGAAACTTTTCTGTTTCTCTGGGATGATGATACTATCGTAGGCCTATTCAGATTGCGCCAGTATTTGAACGATGCACTTCGAGAAGGTTCTGGTCACATCGGCTATGGAATCGGTAAAGCGTATCGTGGAAAAGGATATGCCTCAAAAGGTCTGGCACTGACTCTTGAATATGGAAAGAACATCATTCCCGAAGATGAGTTTTATCTTCGGGTAAACAAAGATAATCCTGCTTCATTAAAAGTGATGATAAAAAACGGTGGCAGAATTGTGAGGGAAAATGATGAAAAGTATTTTGTAAGGATAAAAAAATGAAAATAAACTACAAACAAGAACGTCTTACCGCACAGGAATACATTGAATTTCTTAAGCGCACAAACCTTGGTTCGCAGTATCCAAAGGAAAGATTTGCCGAACGAATTGAAAAGCTTGTAAAAAATGTTTCAATCAGTCTGGTTGCACGGGATGAAGAAAAAATTGTTGGCGTACTGTTCGGTCTTACGGATTTTTGCTACTGGCTTTATGTAACAGACCTTGGAGTTGACCGCGCTTACGAGAAGTTGGGAATAGGTTCAACCCTTATGAAAAAAGCCCACGAAATTACTGGCGGTGAAAAAGACATTGCCGTGTATCTTATTGCAAACGAAAACGCTATTCCATTTTACGAAAAACTTGGAATGAAGCTTTCCACAGATGTAATGCAATACAATCACATTGAGTGGACGGAATTTACAGTAGGAGAATTATAAAAATTACATCCATGCGCTGCCGCTAACGTGGAGTTTTTATAGGAGAAGATTAATGCCTGATTTTAATTTTGAACAATTCAATCCAACAGAAGAATCCCGAAGTTGTGTTCCACGTACATTCACAAAACTTACAGGTAAAGCTTATGATACAATAAAACAGGAACTTACAGACTTTGCAAAATCTCTTGGATTTTCAGATTATAATAATCCTAAAGTATTTGAACCGTACATGAAACAATATGGATTTGAAAAACTCCAGGATTATGATGATCTTCGCCTGAAAGACTTACAGCTTGAAAAAGGAATTTTCTGCATTTTAACAACAAACAAGGAAGGCTTTTTCCATTTGCTGCCAATTATAGACAACACAATTTATGACCGGAGAAATGACAGTCTGGAATTGTTTGTGGTGTCGGTGTATAAAAAAACAGAACTAAAAGTATTATCAATTGTTGGCGAAAATCATTTTGAAAACTGGACTAAAACCCGAACAGCCTGCCGTGGTTTAATCATAAGGGAAGAAAAAATCCTTTTAACTTATGAAACAAAAAATGACGGTCAGTATATGATTCCAGGTGGCGGTCTTGAAGACAGCGAAACAGATACTGAATGTCTTAAACGAGAAATAGCAGAAGAAACCGGATTTTTAGTTGAACCGTCTGAATGTGTCCTCGAAATTGATGAATATTACGAAGAATGGAAGTTCATCAGTTTGTATTACTTTTGCAAACCAATTGGCGAAACTCAAAAAAATCTTACCGACAGAGAAAAAAGTGTTGGTATGGAGCTGCGATGGATTCCAATCAATAAAGCCATAGAAGCATTTTCAAAACATAATGATTATGCAACAACTGATGAAATGCGCCGCGGACTTTATTTACGTGAATATACAGCGCTTTCTCAGACACAGGATTTATGGGAGAAAAAATGAATACAATCACCCTTGAAACAGAACGATTGATTCTCCGCCCGCTTACAACGGCAGACTTAAAATCCCGTCACGAATACAGTTCAGATTGGGAAACAGTAAAATATATGTACGCACTTTCGTTTTCAAAAGGCAGCGTTGTACCAGAAGAAAAAACTTTTGCATATCTCAAAGAATGCGAACTGGAATGGGAAAAAGATGCTCCTGAGTTTTACGAGTTTGGCGTAGTTGAAAAATCATCTGATAAAATGATTGGAAACCTTTGCCTTTATCCAGAAAAAGAAGCATGCGAACTCGGCTGGATTTTCAACCGCGCGTTCTGGGGAAAGGGCTACTGCACCGAAGCGGCCCTGAAAATAAAAGAGTTCGCACTTGAAACACTCGGAATAAAAAAACTTATTGCTCATTGCGACGAAAGAAACTTAGCATCTGCCAGAGTGATGGAAAAACTTGGAATGAAAAAAATCTGGGGAAACGGTCCGCGTGAATATCCGCTGACAGGTGAAAAATCTACCGAAGCAATGTATGCTTTAATTGTGGAGTGAGCGAAAAATGAATTTTAATCCAACTGATAAAGAAATTGATTTTGTAAATCACGCACTTGAAGACTTCAACAATAAAGCTGTTGGGCCGGATAATCACGAACTTTTGAATATTGTGGAATATGATGAAGCCGGGAATGTCATCGCGGGCATTCTTGGTGGCACATACTGGGGCTGGATGCACATCGATATTCTTTGGGTTGATGAAAATCATCGCCGTTCGGGAATTGGTTCGAAGTTGCTAAAAGCTGCAGAAGATGAAGCTATCCGTCGTGGTGTACATTCAGTTCATCTGGACACAATGAGCTGGCAGGCACCGGAGTTTTACAAGAAACACGGATATAGAATAATTGGTGAGTTGAACGATATTCCAACCGGAAATAAAAAATTTCATCTGGTAAAGGATTTAATATGAAAATAGGTGTAATTGTTGCAAGTTCAAACAGTGCAAAAAATGAACTTTTGTATAATGCAGTTTGTAAGGCTGTAAAAAAAGATGACGAAGTTATAAACTTTGGTGTTTTTGATGATACGGAAAATTTTTCTTACGTAGAAATTTCTCTTGTAATCGGTATGCTTTTGAACCGCAAAATTGTTGATTTTGTGGTGACTGGATGTTCTTCCGGTCAGGGAATGATGCTTGCCTGTAACAATATGCCTGGAGTAATTTGTGGTTACGCGCCAACTCCTCAGGATGCATTTTTGTTTGCCCGCATAAATGATGGAAATGCAGTTTCACTTCCGCTTGGCTTGAACTTTGGCTGGTGTGGTGAACTTAATCTGCAGAATACACTTAATGCTCTTTTTGACGGAGATTTTGGTTCTGGTTATCCTGAAAAAGATGCGGAACGTAAACGTCATGATACGGTTTTATTGAAGGAAATTAAAAATCTTTCGAATGTAAGTTTTGAGGAACTGCTTGGGAAACTTGATAAGAAGATGGTTAAGAAGGCGGAGAATTATTTGAAAAATTGTAAAATGCGTTAGCGATGTGGAAGGCGCGTCAGCGGCCCCTGGACTGAACGAAATCTGCGCTGGTTGAGCTTGTCGAAACCATCGCAGATGTAGTGAGGGAAGCGGCTGGAGCGACAGCGGAACCTGTAACGTAGCGACCCTGAGCGAACGAAGTGAGCGAAGGGGAACGCCAAGGAGATAAAAATGATTAAAGGTATACATCACGTTTCAATGAAATGCTGCAGCAAGGAACAGTTGCAGAAAGTTCGCGATTTTTACTGCGGGATTCTGGAACTGCCAGTTTGGTCTGAATGGGATGGCGGAATTATGATTGAAACTCCGGCGGGCAAAATTGAGATTTTTACTAACGGTACTGAAGACAGACCTCAGGGTGTAATCCGCCATTTTGCATTTGAAGTTGATGATGTTGACGCTTATGCGGAAAAATGCCATCAGAATGGTTACGAGATTTTTATGGGGCCAAAAGAAGTTGTTCTTGGTGAGCATACAAATTATGTTGCATTCTGCCATGGGCCGCTTGGTGAAGATGTGGAGTTTTTTAAGCCTGTAAACTAGGGTGACTAGGGGGTTAGTATTTAGTATATGACAGAAACAACAACTGAAAATCAAACGAAACTTCCATATATTCCGCATGAAATTAAAACGCTTGTGGAAAATCAACCATTTACAACAGACGCAATTGGCATGTCAGACTCAACTGTGTTGATGTTCCCAGACAGCGTTTTGAAAATTCAAAAAACAACTACAGAAACCAGAAACGAAGTTGAAATAATTTCTTGGGTTGAGAAACAAAACTCCTGTAAAGCAAATTGTAACAACTCTCCTCTTCCATTCCCAAAAATAATTAAATATATAGAAGAAAACAACATTTCCTATACACTGCAATCTCGTATTCAAGGAAAAATGCTCTGCGACGACGAATATCTTTCTGACCCTGAAACTTTAATAAAGATAACTGCCGCTGCCCTCAAATCCCTTTGGTCTGTAGATGTTACAAACTGCCCTGCCCTTTCTGTAAGTCCACTTAAACAGCGCTTAAAACAAGCCCGTTACATTGTAGAAAATCATCTTGAAGAAACTGACGTTGAACCGGAAACTTACGGACCAAACGGTTTTAAAAATCCACAGGAACTTTTGGAATGGCTTGAAGCAAATCAGCCGGAAGAAGATATTGTTATGACTCACGGAGATTTCTGTCTTCCAAATATTTTTGCAAACGGAAATAAGCTTGCGGGCTTTATTGATCTTGGTAAAGCCGGCCCTGCTGACCGCTGGCAGGATATTGCAATTGCAATCCGAAGTATTCGTCATAACTTAGATGGCATATACGGTGGCAAAAAAATAATGGACTTTACACCAGACATGCTGCTCGATAAACTTGGCATTCCGATGGACGAAAAAAAATACAAATATTACCTTCTGTTGGATGAACTTTTCTAAAACAAAAACTTTTTTGATTAAATTGCAGATTTAATGCGTCTTTCTTATTTTTTGATATAATGTATTGTTATGAAAGAAAAAGACTGTTGTTTTACAAATGGAAATAACTGGTTCCGCTACAGAACTGCCGCAATTATTGTGGAAAATGGATGTGTGCTTTTTACAACTTCAAAAAGCAATGATTATTTTTACACAGTTGGTGGTGGCGTTCACATGGGCGAAAAATCTGAAGACTGCATTAAACGCGAAGTATTTGAAGAAACTGGTATTGAATACGAAATTGACCACCTTGCAATGGTTGTAGAAAACTTTTTTACAGGGAACAGCGCTTCTTTTGACAAAATGAACTGTCAGTGTCTTGAATTTTATTTTGTGATGAAAAGCCGCGGAAGTCAGGAATTAAAAAGCCATTCAACTAATGCAGATAACGAAGTTGAAGAAATGCACTGGATTCCAATCGCGGAATTACAAAAAACAAACATAAAGCCATCTTTTTTACGCGAACGGTTGCCGGAAATTTTAAATAGTAAACAAATCCTTCACGTGGTAACTGATGTGGATAGATAGTGTTTAAATGCGTTAGGCAATGGAGGGGCGCGAAGCGCGTGCGTAAGCACCGAACGTAGTGGAGCCCGGAACTGCCGACACTGAGCGAACGAAGTGAGCGAAGGGGAACGCCCAAAGGAGAAAAATGATTTATATAAAAGAAATGGATAAATCCTGTTTTGAAGTTTATGACAGTATTTCGATGAATGTTGATGTTCGAAGTATTTATAAAATAAATAGAATTGATAACGGTTTGGGTGGTTTTAATTTTGAGGAAATTGAAGTTGTGCCTTACAAAAAAGATTTGGGTGTGTATGAGCGTGCTACGGAATATGAATCAACTTTTGATATTAAAAACTGGCGCTTTTATATGGCGTTTGATGATGAAAAACCTG
>CALAUH010000331.1 GCA_937892225.1 uncultured Treponema sp. | reverse complement strand
CCAGATTTTGTTGAACTTTTAGAAAGATGGTTTGAATTTGCTGTATTTACACCAATTTTACGTTTACATGGTGACAGAGATCCTCATGATATTCCACCTTTAGATAAAGATCCAGAAAGAGGATATGGCGGAGGTTATTTATTTACAGGCCAGCCGAATGAAATATGGTCTTATGGTAAAGAAGCTCAGACTATAATGGAAAAGCAGATTAAATTAAGAGAAGAATTAAAACCTTATATTTATAAATTAATGCAGGAAGCAAACAAAAATGGTAGTCCATTAATGAGAACTATGTTCTTTGAATATCCAGATGATGAAAATTGCTGGAACATTAAAGATCAGTATATGTTTGGTTCAGATTATTTAGTAGCACCTGTATTAAAAGCAAAAACAAAAAATAGAAGTGTTTATTTACCAAAAGGAAAATGGAAACATATTTTTAATAATACTATTTATGATGGTAATCAGACTGTAGAAGTTGAAACACCAATTGATGAAATACCAGTTTTTATTAAAATGTAGAATAATTTTCTAAAATAATATAAAACTTGTTTTTTGGAAAATTTCAATGTATCATTCTCTTATACAATGAAATTAAAACTTAATTTAATCAGTAAACCTATTAGAATAGTTTTATTTATTTTAGAATTATTAATTATTTTAGTTCCTGTTTGTTTTACTCTTGTTCAGTCTGGAATAGTTCATAAAAAGATTAAAATTAATGAATTTCCACAAAACAAATATTCAGTAACAATAAAAGCAATGGGGCCTGTTGATAATGAACCTTATTGTTATCTGGATAAAGAAAATCAACCATGTGGATATGAAGTAGAATTATTATATAAGATTGCAAATAATCTTGGTTATAATGTTTCTTTAACTTTAGATACACAAGAAAATATTGAAAAAACATTTAATGAACAAAAAATTGATGTTTTATTAGGATATGAATTATCATCACAAAAACAAAAAGAAAAAATTCAAATTAGTAATCCTACGTGTACAGATTATTATACAGTTTTTGGTAAAAAAAGAATAAACAATATCAATGATATTTTAAATAAAAAAATAGGTTATAGTTTACAGGAAAATTATATTATAGATTTATTAAATCCTAAGCTGCTTTTTTATAATTCATCTGTTACAACATTGTTTGATTTACTTCTGTCTAATAAACTTGATTATATTCTGGTAAAAAAATCTGTCGGTTTAAAATATATTAGAACGGATAAATATAAAATATTCATTGATTGTATGCAGGGGGGATTTTCATCATTTTTTTATGGATTTGCATTTAATAATAATGAATATGAATTTAAAAATAAATTTAATACACAGCTTAATACTTTTAAAAGCAGTTCTATTTTAGACAATTTACAGAGAAAATGGATTAATAATTATTATAATAGAGTTTCTGTTAAAGAAATTATTTATAATAATAAAACAATATATTTATCTTTTATATTTGTATTTGTTATCTGGCTTCTTGCAGTTTTCTGTATATCCTGGGCATATCAATTACAGGAAGAAAAAAATCAACATCAGCAGAAATTATTAAATCTTTGTGATGAGTTTGAAATAATATATGAATTAAATCTGGATAATAATTCATATAATTATAAAAGAAATCAAAAATTGCAATTGAAATCAAAAGATGATTTTAATGCATGGAATGAATATTTTATTAGAGAAGGAAAAATTTTACCTGAACTTATTTATAAAGATGATATTGAAATGCTGCAAAATACTTTATTAAAAAATAATTTATTAAAACAGTTAGATTCAGAAAATTTTTTTACAATTGATTATCGTATTAATTCGGAAAACGGACCATTATGGTATAAAATGAGGATTACAAAATACGGTAACTGGCCGTCTGAACATAAGATTTTAATTGGTATTATAAATAATGATAAAAATTACAAAAAGGAACAAAATCAGCAGAGAGTTCTTCAGGAAGCCCTTGATATGGCTAATTCTTCAAGCAGGGCTAAAACTACTTTCTTAAACAATATGTCTCACGATATAAGAACTCCTATGAATGCAATTATTGGATTTACTGATCTTGCAAAAAAACATATTGATAATAAAAATGAAGTAAACACATATCTTGAAAAAATTAATTTGGCTTCAAATTATCTTCTTTCTTTAATTAACGACGTTCTTGATATGAGTAGAATTGAATCAGGAAAAGTTAAATTATCAGAAACAAAAGAAAATTTATTTGATATTGTAAATGAATTAGAAATCATTATTCAGAATGAATTAAAAAATAAAGAAATAACTTTTGATACAGATGTGACTGAAGTTAAAAATAATTGTATTGTCTGTGATAAATTAAGATTAAATCAGATTTTATTAAATATAATTTCGAATGCAATAAAATACACGTCTCAAAAAGGTGATATAAAATTTACTATTAAACAGTTGGAATCAAAAAAAAGAGGATTTGGATCTTATGTTTTTTCTATAAAAGACAGTGGAATAGGGATGAGTCAATCTTTTTTAAATACAATTTATGAACCTTTTACACGAGAAAATTCTTATACAGTCAGCGGTATTCAAGGCACTGGTCTTGGTATGAGTATTACCAAAAATCTTATTGATATGATGGATGGTAAAATTAAAATTGAAAGTAAAGAAAATGTCGGTACAGAAGTTATATTCAATATTGATTTTAAGATTGTTTCTGAACATATAAATGCACAAAAGAAGATTGAAAATACATATAATCTTAATGGAAAAAAGATTTTACTTGTAGAAGATAATTTATTTAATCAGGAAATTGCTTGTGAATTTTTGCAGGAAAAAGGAATAATTGTGACTACTGCAGAAAATGGATTGGAAGCAGTTGAAATAATTAAAAAATCAAAGAAAAATGATTTTGATATTATTTTAATGGATATTCAGATGCCTGTTATGAATGGATATGAAGCCACAAAAACAATTCGTTCGTTAAAAGAAAATGCTTGTCATAATATTCCAATTATCGCAATGACTGCAAATGCATATGAAGAAGATAGAATAAAAGCAATTAATGCCGGTATGAATGATCATATTGTAAAACCAATAGATATACAGAAACTACAGGAAATTATCTGGCGCTATTTGAAATAATTATAAAGTAACCACATTCTGTGGATTACCTTCCATCCATTTTTTTAAATTTTCAAAAGCAATATTTTGAAGTCTTTGTCTTGTTTCTAAAGGTGCCCATGCAATATGTGGAGTTATAACACAATTTTTTGCACCTAATAATGGATTATCAGCTTTCATTGGTTCGTCAATTACAACATCTGCTGCATAACCTGCAAGTTCATCACTATTTAAACTTCTTGCAACATCCTGTTCATTTATAAGACCACCTCTTGCAGTATTTATAAGGAAAGCCGTTTTTTTCATCAGTTTTAGAGTATCTTTATTAATAATACCTTTAGTT
Organism: uncultured Treponema sp.; assembly: GCA_937892225.1. Taxonomy (GTDB): domain Bacteria; phylum Spirochaetota; class Spirochaetia; order Treponematales; family Treponemataceae; genus Treponema_D. The sequence continues at coordinate 1,273 of CALAUH010000331.1, read as the reverse complement.
TCTTCTGTTAATGGAGTATGTAAAGTAACGAAATCAGAATATTTCAATAAATTTTCAAAGGTTACTCGTTGAGGCATATTTTCTTTTTGAGTTCTTGTACAACAAATTACCCTCATACCAAAAGCTCTTGCTAAAAGAGCAACTCTTTGTCCTATATTGCCATATCCATAAACACCAAGAATTTTACCATTAAGTTCCTGTAAAGAATCATTCCAGTAGCAAAAATCAGGACTTCTAATCCAGTCTCCATGATGTACGGATTCATTATGTTGAGCAACTTTATTTGTAAAGTTTAAAATAAAGGAAAATACATGTTGAGCAACAGAATTTGTACTGTAAGCAGGTATGTTGGTTACTGTAATATTATGTCTTTTTGTTGCTTCTAAATCTATTACATTATAACCGGTTGCAAGAACACCAATATATTTTAGGTTAGGGCATTCTTGTAATAATTCTTCTGTAATTTCAATTTTATTTAAAAAAATCGCATCAGAATCTCCGATGCGATTTTTTAATAACTCTTTTGGTGTTCTATCATAAACGGAGATTTCAGCTAATTCAGTAAATTTATTCCAATTCAAATCACCAGGATTAACTGCATGACCGTCTAAAATTGTTAACTTCATAATAATTATTAACCTATAACGTCAACTCCACAACCCGAAATTGCAGCATTGATAGCGTCTTCTATGCCAGCTGTTCCTTCGTCAAAATCTACTAAAACTTGTGATTTGTCGCAATTTGCTACAGTATTTGTAACACCAGCTACTCCTGCAACAGCAGTTTGAACTTTTGTTGCTGTATCAGTATCGAACATTCCGACAACATAAATTTTTTTCTGCATATCAAACGCTCCTGTTATAAATCTTATTAATATTATAATTCTAAAACAATATTAATTCAATATTATTTTTGTAACAAAAAAGAACTCTAAGAGTTCATAAAATGATAAATTTAATTAACAATATTAATTAAAATTTGTTTTATATTAAAAAAAATATAATCCAACAAGCGGGAAATTCGAATAATTAAGGAGGAGTTCTAGAAAAAGCGCAATTAAATATGGAATCTTTGGCTATTATATTAGATAATGTTATCAGAAGTTGCTCAACGAATAAATTATCACAAAAAATGAATAAATATATTCAAGAAATAAGATTATTTAGTAGAATTAAAAAAAATTTGCCTGAAATAATAGATGCTAAATGTATTGATATGTTAGAAGGAATTCCTTTTGAAGATAATTATTTTGATCATATGAGAAATGATGATT
>CALAUH010000330.1 GCA_937892225.1 uncultured Treponema sp. | reverse complement strand
GAGATTTCTGGTGGGATACTCTTTATAAGTGGCTAAGTTTCATTCTATTCATGTCACTCTATCCTATTTTGACTTTAGGAATGTCAGCCGTTGGAAGCAGAATTGGTATAGACGCTGGGAACGGTAAACAAGCAATTATTGATTCTCTTACAAGTATGAAAAATGCTTTAGAATATGACGAAGCTATTGGTCAACAACTTGAATCAGAATTAAATAAAGAACTTGGAGGAATAATTGCAAAAACAGAAGAAATAACATTCGACACTACCTTTGGTAATTCTAATTCATATGATGAGTTCATAGATAAATACTATGATGAAGTAAAAAGTGCAAAGTTTAATTCTGGAAATGCAAAAGATAAAGCTCTGAAAAAAATACAAGAATACCGTGAAAAGAATAAGTATCACAGTTTATTTAGCAGGCGAACATTAAAAGCCATAAAAGATATCCTTGTCGAAAAATTACCGGATGGAACAGATGGCGATAATTTACTTCCTGAATATGTAGATTTAAATATCTGGCTCAAAGACGAACACGGCAATGATTCTTATTACCTTTCACCAGGAGCAATAATGAGAGTCGCTGTATTAGGCTGTCAGATAATGTGGGAAAAAAACCAGATTGCATATGCAATAAACATGGATGATATTGATGAAGAAGATATAAATTTCATGAAAAAGGGCTTTAATAAGGTAACTGCAACTTTTGCTCATGTCCCTACAATGATTATGACTATGTTTTGTTGCATTGTCTTAGTCTTCTGTTCAATATTTGCCTGTATTCAATATTTAATGACAATACTTGAATACACTATCGTAGTTGGAATCGGAGCATTCTTTATTCCATTTATCTTATTTGATGGTACAAAAGAATTACCTAAAAAACTGATTCCAGTATTTACAGGCTTTTTAATAAAAATGATAGTTATAACCATCTGTATGTTCTTTGTATTCTATCTTTTCATACAAGAAACTGTAGATATTATGACAGACAACGGCGGTATGAACTGGGTAACATTTGTAACTGTTGTATTCACTTGTGTAATAGGATTTGTTTTAACGCAGAATGCTCCAAAGATTGCACAGACATTACTTACTGGCCAGCCACAACTTAGCATGGGTGAACTCGTAACTGCAGCAGGAACTCTTGCAATGGGAACAATGAAAGGTGCTAAAGCAGCAGCAAAGGTTACTACTGAAGGAACCAGAAAGGTCGCTCAGGGTGCCGTTAATGCTCATGGAACTGCATCTAAACTTAACAGTGCAAGAAAATCTGCTTCAAATGCTGTAAAAGAACTTGGTGGAAGTACAGCACAACAGAGAGCCGCTGGAACAAAAGGTATGTTTGCAGCAGCTTCTACCGACTTGAAAGACAAGTTCAGAAACGCCGGAAACAACTTCTTACATGGTGGAGGAAAAACTTCTGGAGGTCATGGAGGCAACTCTGGAAACGGTGCTCAAGCTCATCAGAGAAGCGGACAAAACACTTCAAGGGAATTAGGACCAGATGATTCAAGAACATTGAATAACACTTCAAATCCAAAATTCCAGGGTGCAACTAAGTTCGATTCTGCAACACAGTCTAATGTTAATATGACTCGTAATGAATTCTATGACGAAAAGCGAAATCAAGGAGCCTCAATAGGCAACGATGTAGCAAGAAAAATGATGGAAAGTGCAGAAGCCAAACAACAGGCACAAAAAAAGGACACAAGCTTAAGTGATAAATTAACTGATGGCGTAAGAGCTAGTGAATAAAATCGGATAAAAAATAAGGCGGAGTTTTCTCCGCTTTATTTTTTGTATTAAATCTTAAAACCAAGCTTCTCCACATTGAACAACTAATTCTGCAAGACGATCCATAAAAAATGCGCGCTTTTGTTCATCACTTGTAAACAACTCTAAATAATGAAACAGTTCACTATAATCAAAATGATTATTTTTGGCTCGCTTAGATGCTTTCTCATAAATAGATTGCATTTCCACAAATAATTTTTCTACTTCATCACGTTCTGGAAGATTAACACCTATTTCATTCATTATTTTCCTCCAACATAAACTTTATTATGATTACTTAAACAACGCCTTTACTTCTTTCATTACACTATCCAGCATTTCATTATCAGCTTTTTTCAATAATTCTGGCATAATGCGGACATAAGTCATTGTTGCCAATGTCGATAAATCAGGTTTCCCATCTATTATGCACACTCCAGTTAATGAATGTGTAATTCTATTTTGTTTTTCCTTAGTTAAAACAAGAATAGTTTTTCCCGAAAGTGAAACAATGTCTCCCCTATCTGGATAAAATTTTCCATCATCTGACATATCTCCAGTTGTAAAAAACTCGGAAGGATCAATTCCATCTAAAGCACAAGCTCTAATCAAAGTTATTGTTGGACGTGCCCGATAGTTTACAAATAAGTTTCTGGCATAACTTTCTGTTGTGCCGTATTTTTTACCAACTTCAAGATAATCATGTTTATGACGACGCACAAATGAAGATATTTCTTCTGGATTCCACTCTTTTAATGTTTTCCTTTTATATGGAATTTCTTCATCCTCAAAGTAAAACCAATCTGTAACAGGTATATATGGTAACAGCTGACAAATAGCTGAATATGTTGGAATTGAAGTTCCATTTGCAATTTTATAACACACCAGATATGGTACATTTTTTTCATCACACCAAATTTTTAATGTTCTGGCATTTAATAAATCAAACAGAAATTTCTGTGCATAAGTCATTTTGTCTGCCATAAAAATCAATCTCCTCTTTTGTTAGATGCAATAAATGTAAATAATTACTTCTTTTCGATTTTCTGCATTGTATCAAAGCACATAACCTAAACCAGAAACTTTGAGGCATCTTAAAAATACTTTCCTCATTATATTTGGTTAAATAAGTTAATATCCTCTTTAATGTTTTAAATTCTCTCCCAACTGCAGTAAAAAGAATAAACAAATCCCCTTCTACTCCAGGCAGATTGCTTTTTACTTCATTAGAATTAGAATCAAAACCCGTTACAACGTATGCTCGCTCAAAACCATTAAAATAATAAAACAAAACTGCAATTTTAGTTCCATCAATGCAAAAACAAAGCTTTGTTCCATCATCAGACCTGTCTGGAGCTGTCTTTTTTACTCCATAAACATACATTGAATATGAAACAGAAGAATTAACATCTTCTTTAGGTACAAAAACTAGTAAATCATGTCTCATATTTTCTTATTATATATTATAAATATCTTAAATGTATAGATATAAATCTTGATTATTTTTCACAAGTAATATATATTTTATATAGTTACATTTTATTATTTTAGAATGTAATATATAATATTTCATAAGCTATTAGACTCCCAGCTAAGCAACTTTTGAATTTACAACAAGGAGTTTTTATGGAAAATACAAATCCATTCGAAAAGCCAGCATCCAAAAATGAATTTAACGGATTCTGGATTCCACATCACAACGCAAAAGTAATGAAAC
>CALAUH010000329.1 GCA_937892225.1 uncultured Treponema sp. | reverse complement strand
ACATTTTTATGCATTCTCATTTCTGGCTGTAAAGCAGCATCTTTCAGCACACATGAAAAATATTTACAGTTTATGGGAAATCCTACAACAGGGTATACATGGAGTTTTACGGTTGGGGAGAAATCAATCATAGATGTTGAAGAAACTGTAAAATACATGGGTGAAGAAAATATAGTAGGTGCTCCAAGTCTTTTTATGTATAAAATCTCATCTGTTACACCTGGTAAAACAACAATAAAATTTGAATATAAAAGGTCTTGGGAAACAAAAGCTGCAGAAGAAAGCCTATTCTATGAAGTAATTGTAAAGCCTAATGGAAAACTTGTTCTTAAAGAGGCGAAAGGAGAAAGTAAAAATGGCAGATAACAAAAATGTAGTATCAATTCTAAAAGAAATGTCTGAGTATTGGAAAGCCCGAGCTAAAGATTATATTGAAAACGAAAAAGAAATCAGAAGTTTGAAAAAATAGAATTTCTTTGGACTGAAATGGGAAAAAAAGTTTTGTGAATAGAGTGATTTATTATTGCTTGAATTAACGGATCAAAGCAAATCCATATAAGAAATTTAATGCCCGTATATGTCACCAGAATAAAGAAACCGTGCTATAATTAATTTATGGCAGAAAGAGAAGACAGATTTAGAACTCATCGTATAATTCAAATAGATGAAGATATTCGTTCAGGGATTTATCCAAGTATTTCTTATTTAATGGAAAAACATGGTGTAAGCAAGCGTACAATTTTACGAGATATAGAATTTCTTCGTGACCGTTATGATGCACCAGTAGAAGCTGATAGAACTCGGAAAGGCTATTATTATACTGATTCAACGTTTGCCATAAAAAATGTTCTTCTTACAGAAGGGGATCTTTTTACTATTTCAACGGTAATGCCTCTTATGGAACAGTACAAAAATACGCCATTAGAAAATCAGTTTAAGCATATGATGGGAAAAATTTCTGAATTGTTACCAGAAAAAGTGACAGTTGATTCAGGATTTTTGAATACAGATGTAAGTTTTATTAGTGATCCATTACCAAATATAGAAGATGGTATTTTTGAGAATATCTTTGAAGCAATCAAAACAAAAAAAGTACTAACTTTTAAGTATCGCTCAGTTTCCAGTCAGGAGTATAAATTCAAAGAATTTGATGCATATCATGTATTATGTCAGAAAGGAAACTGGTATGTGTTTGGTTATGATCATACAGCAAATGAAAAACGAATGTTAGCACTTTCCAGATTTAAGGATATAAAACTTACTAATGATAAATATACAATTCCAGAAGGCTTTGATATTGCAAAAGAAGTAGATTTGAGCTTTGGTATCTGGTACAACAAAGAAGCAGCATGTGAGTATGAATTATTATTTGATGCCGGAATGGCAATCTATATTCTAGAGAGAGAATGGCATAAAAATCAAATAATGAAACAAAACGAAGACGGTTCTGTTTTGTTAAAATTTACTTCCAATCAAAGACAACAGATTTTAAGTTGGGTTATGAGCTTTGGTCCTTCTGTAACAGTATTAGCTCCAGAATCTTTGAAAAAGGAAGTTTTGAAAGCTGCAAAAGATTTATTGGAAAAATATAAATAATTATGCACCAAAACCAATAGTGCGAGTATTTTCCCAACTGCGTTTTTTACCTTTTACAAGTTTTTTAAGTTCTTCACAAATATAATCAGAAGTTAAATCTTCAGGGGCAAAGAAACGTAACTGTCCAAAGAGAGTTCCAAAATCACCAGGAGTTACATCGCCAGAATTATAGATTTCATTTGTCTGTTCTTCTGAAAAATCAAATTTATCAAAATAACTCTTTAGTAAAAGGTTTATACCATTTTTATCAAGAGGATTAAATCCAATTTTTTTATGGAAGCGTCGGTCTGTTGCAGAATCAAGATTATCTGGAAGGTTAGTGTTGCAGAATAAAATACCTGGGAAACGTTCCATCTGTACTAAGAATTCATTAACTTTGGAATCATTATGGCGATTTACAGTATCGCCACGGCCATGCAAGAAAGAATCTGCTTCATCTATTAAAAGAATTGAATTAGTTTTTGCAGCTTCCTCAAAGGTATTTTTAATATTTTGTTCAGTTTCGCCAACATACATTCCTAAAATATCAGAAGCACGTACAATTTTAAGAGGTTTATCAAGCATTTTTGCAGCATTTTCAACAAAAGCTGTTTTTCCAGTTCCACTGAGACCATAATTTAAAATGCGAATGCCAGAATCACTGTCATATTCACTTTGCTGCCATTTTTCTGCGTTTTTTAAAGCCTGGACAATATTTTCGACAGGTTCTGTTGTTTTTAAGGCTTCGAGAGAATAATGAGTATTTTTGCGAAGGTTATTAGAATTTTTTGATTCTTCAAAATTTGCTTCTATAATTTGTTTTATGTCAGATTCAGAAACATAATCAATGACAGAAGCAAGTTCGGCGACATCATTCCATTTTTCAGGTTTGATTTTTAAACGATTACTTTCACTGACAACAGTATTGATAATTTCGTTGTTAATTTTTCTATCTGCAAGAAATTGAGTAAATTGCTGCTGATATTCATTTTGTGCTGGAGTTTTTAAGTTCCATTTGTAAACAATTTTTAGATTATCGTTTAAAGTGTCAGATTCTTCATGTTCTAATTCGTTTGTTAACATAAAAACAGGAGTCTGAATATTTTGAAACAAAGAATAATTAACTTTAGAAGGAACTTTAGAGTTATTCTCTTCTGACGAATTTGTAAATATTTTTATTGTATGATGATTTTCCTGGTTTTCTGAAAAAAAGTTTTTAAGTAGAGAAGGGCCAATTAATAAAGCGGCTCTGTTAGTTTGTAATTGGCAGGAAGTAGCTATTAAGAAAAATAAAAAGGAGTTTTTATCAAAATCTGAAATATCACTTTTAATTTCAAAAGTATGAAAATCTTTGCAGCGGTTAAAATAAGAAACAAAGTTTTTTGTTCTGAACTCGTCTTTATTTGAGACAGTAACGTAGCATCCATTTTTTTTGAGATGACATTGTTTTATAATTTTTTCTATTACATACAAATCTTCGAAATTTTCTGTACCAATAGAATCCATAGAATAACAGTCACCAAATTCTTCTGCAGATATTTCCTGAAGCTTGAAAGGATATGTATTTCCAGAAAAATATGAGGAAACGAAATCATTAACTTCCCAATCATCTGAAAATAAACCGAGTTTAATAAATCGTTTATTCAAGTGTTCCAGAAAATCTTTTCTTCTAATATGCGGTGCATCATAAAACTGAGAAAAAAGCTTAAGTTTTGCATGTTCTGGCATTTTGCTATGAAAAAGAAGATGAGTTTTACTATTTATAAGATTCAAACAAAGAAAAATTAGTTCAAAATCTACAAGATTAAAAGTTTGTGCAAAGTTTTCCATGAAGCGAGAGTTTAAAATCTGTGAAAAGGGATTTGATTTTTCAAAAACGTGTTCAAGTTTATTCTGGCAAGCATAATATAAAAGTCCAAAGTAGATTTCCTGTTTGTGTTTTAAACTATCACTAAAAGAATGCAGAATTTCGGTAAAATCATATGAATTGTCTTTTTTGGTAAAGCGCTCATATTTTCTAGGTTCTTTATCTTTTACGATATCTATGAACATAGAACCAATTCGTTTTAATTCATCTTCAGTAAATATTATTTTGAGTAAATCTTCACTATATTCAAGGCCACCAAGATTAATTTGCTGGCAGGCTTTGCAGTAAATATAAGAAACAAGATTATTATTTGAAAAATCAAAGTATGGTTTGATTTTTCCTAAAATATATGAAGTACGAGTGTGATTATTAGATTTTAAAATGTTCATTACTGCCTCCATAAAAGATAATAGGATAACTTCATGTGAAAGACATTAAACCAGTAGTTGAAGGTGAATAAATATTAATATTTTGAAGAAATGGTGATAGAATAAAAGAATGAGTAAATTTGCAAATGAAATGTTATATTGTCCAGGCATGTATGATGAAGAAGAGCTTGAATTATATATAAAAAAATCTCTTTCTGATTATGAAAATGAAGAAAATGAATACTATAAAACTCATCAAAGGGAATATAGAGTAAAACAAAGAAAAGAACCTTATAATTTATCTGATAGTTTTGATGGATTTATTTTAAGAGAACCATCTTATGAGTATGAGGCAATCGTACCTGATGAATTAGCAAATTATATCTCAAAAATGAAACAGAGCAGTCTTTCTTTTCAAGACCAGTTAAAAGAATATATAAGAATTAAAAATCTAAAAGATCCTGATATATATAATCCACTAGGAATGCCAGAAAAAGCATTTAACAAAATTAAAAACCAAGCACCTGATAAATCAATTTCTTTTGATATGGCTGTGATGATTTCTTATGGGCTCCATTTGAAAGTTGATGAAATGATAAATATGCTTTCTCTGGCAGGAAAGGGGCTAAAGAAAAATGATAAAAGACATATTATTGTCAGATATTTTTTTGAAATAGAAAACTATAATCTCCATGCATTAAATGCAGCTTTATATGTTAATAAGGAAAAACCATTTCTAATTCCTAAAGAAGAGAAAGAAACGGATTGTGGTATTGAAATGTAAAAAATAACACCAAAATTGGTGAAGTTTGAATAATAGATTGAATTTACACTGACCTTGTAATCACAAATCACGGAGGTTAGTGTAATGAGTAGATATATTGAAAAAGACAAAATTGTTTATCATCCAATGATAAATCTTGAAAAAACAGGACAGAACATTAAATCAATGCGTGAAGAAAAAGGAATGTCTGTTCAAAAGCTTGCCGATTTTATGGAATTTGAAGCAGTTCAGGCTGTATATAACTGGCAGACAGGTAAATCTTTACCATCACTTGAAAACTTAAAAATTTTGAGCGAGCTTTTTAATAAGCCAATGGAAGAGATTTTGATTTTTGAGTAGGGGAATTTAAATGAAAAAATCAAAAAGAAATGATGAAGATAAACATTCAATAGACGAACTATTTCAGAGAAGCTTGAAATTCAAGAACACAAAGGAATATCTGGATTTTTTCAGATTTATAGGAAAAATTCTTCATTATTCTCATTACAATGCAATGCTTGTATATATGCAGAATCAAAATGTTAAATATTTTGGTACTCCAGGATATTGGAAAAAAGAATTTAAAAGACAAGTAAAACCAGATGCACGACCTTATGTAATTATTGTTCCTTTTGGACCTGCAGCTTTAGCATATGATGTTTATGAAACAGACGGAGATGTAAGTCCGGATGAATTCATAAATGCAGGATTCCGTGGGGAACTTTTTAAAGTATATGGAGATTTACCTGAAGAATTATTAAAAGAAATCATAAATAATCTTGCTGAATATAAAGTATTTGTTCGTCATAAGCATTTTCGTTTTAATAAAGCCGGCGAAACATATAATGATAAAAAAGGTTCTATAAATATTGATATTACCAATGAATTAAATACAGCACAGGAATTTTCAACATTGATTCATGAACTTGCACATAATTTTCTTGGTCATTTAGGGGACAATACACTTATAAAGGAAACAGTAATTACAAAAGGAAAAAATAAAGGCAAGAAAAAGCAGGAAAAAATAGTTATTGAAGGCAGAACTGTAACTAGTAGAGATATGCAGGAAATTGAAGCTGAAACAGTTGCTTTCTTAATTTGTTCACGCTGGAATCTGGAAAATAATCCTTATGAATATTTAAGTTGGCATTTGACAGAAGAAAACATAAAACAGATTAGTGTAGAAACTATTATAAAAGTAGCTGATGAAATTGAAAGTAAGTTTTTAGCTAAGTTTAGATAAATAAAAAAATATGATGTCATTCTATGTCACCTTATGGATTTATAATTTAATTTGTAAATAACAGAGGTGCTTATGAAATCAATACTAAGAACACTTGAACAAGTTGAAAAAGAAATAGAAGAGACAAAAACAGCATTAGCTGATGTTCATGGAACTGAAACAGAAGTTTATGCTCGTATTGTTGGATATTATCGTGCTGTAAAGAATTGGAATAAAGGAAAGCGTCACGAATTTGAGCTGAGAAAAACTTTCACAATAGATAAAAATAAGGTATCTGAACGCCAAGCAGATAAAGGAACATCTATTTCAGATGGTAAATCTAAAATAAATAATAATCCAAAACCATTTAAGGCTGCAAATTATGAAATGTTTATAAGAAAGACTTGTCCAAATTGTCCTCCTGTAAAGCAATTTATGGCTAAACTTGATATGAAAGGACGTTCTATTGATGTAGATACAGAAGAAGGTTTATCAGAAGCAGGAGCAAAAGGCATTTTTGCTTCTCCTACTGTGATTTTTTATGATAAAAAAGGAATTGAATTAATCCGGTGCCATAATGTGGAAGAATTGAAAAGTTTTTTTAGAGATAATGCTGATGTTGCATAAAGTAATTGGGATGATTGATTAAGGAAAGAAGAGAAACTAAACTTGAATGATTTTTTTAGAGGATGCTTCTTTTGGAATAGGTTTATAAAATAATGAGGAAAGAGCTGCAAAATTTAATTTTTCTAAACAACGAATTACAAATAAGTATGATATAATAGAAAATGGATGGGAAAAAATGCAACTAGGATGGATAGATTTTTCAAAAGAAGATAAAAGTAACGCTATTAATGTAATACATTCATTGAATGAGCCAGGTGTTCTAGATGAACTTGGGTTTGGAGCAATTAGAAAAGCTTTTGCGAATGATTTTTTCCCTGGAACATCTACTCTTCATACTCGTTCAAAGTATTTATATTTAATTCCTTATTTGCTTTTTGAGATTCAGAAGAAATGTGCTGATGGAAAATATCCAGTTAATGGCAATGCAGCTGCATTTATAAAGAAAATTCGTGAAGATATAGATACGGAAGAAAAGAAGACAAAGAATCTTTTACTTAAAAAAGGTGACTTAGACGGTGTAATAGGGTCTTCTACCAATGATGAAAAATACTGGGTTGAACGTACACCTATTATTATCTATTGGTCCGGTTTGCGAACATTCGAGTTTTTTGAAAATTCTAAGTATTCTCCTAATTTTACATACTCTGAGCTTTTAGCAGATTTTTATAGAATTGCTCAAAATAAGTCTAATTCTAAAACAGCGGCAACAGACAATAATGATGAAGCTAACGACTCTGATGCTGGAGGTTCAGTTTATTATCCTATTGGAAAAGAGTTTAATAATCCAAAATGGAGAGATGAAATAAAGATTGGACTTACTAAAGAAGAGGCTGAAGATCTCAGAAAAAGAATGATAAACAGTGAAAATTCTAAAGATAGTTTGCTTTCATTCATTCTAAAAAATAATCTTTCATTAGATAATTTGGATTTTAAAAACTTTACAGAAGCATATAAAACTAAGTTTTCAGATGAATTAAGAGAAAAACTAGAATTAGCGAATGCAGTAAATGAATTTTATTATCTGACAATGCTTCGCTATAACTATTTACTTGCTCAAGTAGATTTTGAAAAGTGTAACCTAGATATAAAAAACGCATGGAAAGAAATCGAGCCTTCAATTTCTGAAATATGCCGTAATTTTGATTTGGCAAAAACCTTTATGGTTATGAAAATTCGGAATAATAATTTAAGGGATTTTCTTAGAGATTTACAACAAGCATTTTTAGATTCAAGTAAATCAGGAAATTATTCAGTTGTAGATACTTTAATAACAAATAGAGAAAAATCTCTTAAAACTTCCCGTGCCAAAATAAATCATCCGGAAAAATATGATGTAAAGCATCTTCTCGAGTTCGTGAGATTTGATTATCGCTTTGGAACTGTAAAAAATCATGTTCGTGATATTCAGGAGGGAGAGAAGAATGCTTAATCCAAAAAGAAAATCAGAACATCTTATATATGGAGATATCTTAACACCTCCAGCAGAATATCCAATACTGGAAAAAGCTATAGCTACTACCTATTCTCTTGATATATCTGCATTGGTTTCATGTATGATACCCCTGGCTTTTTCTGATGATGTAAACAGTCGATTATTTCAGAATAAAGTAAGTACATTAACAGCATTAAGAAACTTATCTGAAAAGCTAATAGTATTTTGTGATCCAGGACAGATTAAGACCTTAAAAACTAGGAATCAGGAATTTGCAATTCTCCTGGAAAAGATGATTGTTCCTGTAATGCTCGAAAAAGTTGATAATGTTTATCCAGCATTTCATCCTAAAATGTGGCTTCTTCAATTTTCAAATGCAAAAAAAGAACATAGCTACAGATTAATTGTTCTTAGTCGAAATATTTCGTATGACCGCTGTTATGATGTCTCATTAGTATTAGAAAGTTATAACGAAAAACGAGGCAAGGGTGTTACTGAAAGAAGCTTCAAGAAAACAAAATCTGTTTTAGATTATATAAATTATCTTCAATCAATAACTGAAAAATCTGATGAACAAAGTAAAATCATTGCTGATATGCTGTCAGAAATGGAAACTGAACAGGTTGGATTTAAAATTGATAATCAGCTTTTTGATGGAGAAGACTGGGATATATATCCAATCTACCAGAATACTTTCAGGAAGGACAGAAAACTTTTTGAGAAGACAATACTTAATAATAAAGATGGATATAAAAAAGTTTTTGTAATGTCTCCTTTTATTTCAGAAGATATTTTGGAATTAATTCAAAAATCATTAGTTCAAAGAAAAACAGTAGATAAAAAAGTAAAACTGATAACACGACAGGATTAATCTTCTCATATTTTCTATGCCGACAGGATTCATTGAATGGAATTGATTCAGAAAAATTTTCTGAATTTGATTTTTATGTTCTTAACTCTAGTGTTATTTCTGGAGAAGAATCTAAACTTGATGATAATCCTGAAGAAGATCAGGAAAAACAGCAGAATGATGATATTTCTAATACAGAAAAGCTTCATGATATTCATGCAAAAATATTCCTTACCGAATCTAAAGATGGAAAAGAATTTTTTATTGGTTCTGCTAATGCAACAAATTCAGCATTCAATAGAAATAATGAATTAGTTATAAGGTTAAAATCTACTTCAAATATTATGTCTGTAGATAATTTCTTTAAGGATGTTAATACGGATAAAGGAAATATGTTTGTTCCTGCTGATTTAGGAGTAAAAGTTGTTGAAGATAAAACTATAGAAAAAGAAGTAGAGTCTGTAATTCGTGACCTCTCGCAAAAGCAAGAGGTAATGTAATCAAAACAGGTGAAAAATATACAGTAGAGGTAATGTTTGAATCCATTTCTGTAAAAGAAGGAATTACGGTTACTATTAGTCCAATTTCATCAAAAACTTCTAAATCATTAGAAAAAAAGGTTATATTCGAAGAAGTAGAATTAGGTAATATTTCGGAGTTTTATTCGATTGCGGCAGAAAAACAGGCTTCTGATGGTATTGTAAAAGTAGAACGCTTATTAAAGATTCCTACAGATAATATACCTTATGAAGAACGAGATAGTTTATTAGTAAATCAGGTAATTACTGATAGGGAGTCATTTACAGAATACGTGACTTTACTTTTAAGTTCAGATTCAATTTCTACACAACTTGAACTAAGTGAATTAAAACAAACTTCAGCAAAATGGAAAATTACAAATACACAAATGCCGTTATATGAAACTTTGTTAAAGGCAAGTGTAGTTAATCCTCAGGCAGTTTTAAGCCTAGGTAAAGATTTGGAACTGATTAAAAACAAAGAAATTGTTACTGATGATTTTAAGCAGTTATATGAAGAATTTAAAAAAGCGATAGAGAAGTAATTAATATGACAAAGTTCCAGAAAGAAATGCAGGATAAAATCGAAAAGGTTAGCTCAAAAGTACTTGAAATAGTTGGAAACGACAAACAGGCAGGACAGCTTAAAGATTTTCAGAAAGCTACAGTTGAAAGAATAGACCATCATTTTAGAAATGGTCAAAATAGGGTTTTAGTTGCAGATGAAGTTGGTATGGGAAAAACCATGATTGCAAAAGGAACCATAGCCAACGTCGCAAAAATAAGACTTGAAGAAGAAGATCCATTATTTAAGGTTGTTTATATTTGTTCTAATCAAGCTATTGCAAAACAGAATATTAGGACTTTGGATATTTATGATATAAAACCAGATGTTGAAGATACTCGTTTATCAATGCAGCATTTAAAGGTTATGGAACAGGAAAATGATCCAGATGTTCTTAAAAATTACATACAACTTATTCCATTAACTCTAGGAACTTCTTTTGATACAAAGGGCGGTGGTGATGTTAATGAAAGAGCATTGATTTGTGCTGTTTTAGAATTGTCTCCACAATTGCAAGTATGTAAAAATCAGATACGTAAGTTATTTATGTGGACTGCCGGAAGTAATACATGGAAATGGCAGTTAGAAAACAAAGAAAAAGAACTAAAGAAACTTATGGCTTCTATGAAAAAAGGAGCTAATAAGGCTGTTGATCAATTTATAAACAAGATTATCCATTTAATATAATTAAAGACCTCAGTAAAGAAACAATTGAGATTGATGGTAAGAGCCAGAATCTATTTGATGTTATTAAAGAAACTTGCCGTGTTATAAAGGAACGGAATTGTTATTGGAATTCTAAATGCAGCAAATGTCCTCACAGGGAAAAAGATTGTAAACGTGGACTTATTATTTCAGAATTAAGAAAAGCTTTTGCCCGTATTAGTACTGATATGCTTAATCCAGATTTAATTATTATGGATGAATTTCAGAGATTCAACTCATTAATTCAAATTGATAATGATAGTGATGCAGGAATGCTCGCTCAACGATTCTTACAGGAACATAATGAGGATGAAAAAACAAGAACTCGTGTTCTTTTGCTATCTGCGACTCCATATAAGCTTTTCTCGACTATGGAAGAATTAAATGATGGTTCTGATGATGACCCATATAAAGAATTTTTCACTGTTATGGATTTCTTATTTGAAAAAAATAAGGAAAAATTTCAGCAAAAATGGAAAGAATATTCAGATGCATTACGAACTGCTCAG
>CALAUH010000328.1 GCA_937892225.1 uncultured Treponema sp. | reverse complement strand
AACCAAAGCAAATCACAGAAGAAGAAGCTCATCAAATGTTTTCTGATATGCTTGAAAACTTTAAGTCAAGACTTAAATAATTTACAAAGCAAAACCTACGAATAAATCGAATGTTGGTTTATAAGTATTCTTTAAGATTGGTAACTGTGCTGTTGCACCAAAGTCAAACCAGTCAAATTCGAAGTTAATACCAACCTGTGGAACAAATACTAAAGACTGTTTATTATCATAAATCCAACCAGAGCATAATTCTTGATCCCACATTTCGCTTTCTAACTGATCTTCTGTTCTCCAGTAATAATTACCATAAGATATCTTATTTGTAATAGAGAAACCACAGCCAGTCATTAAGTATACATTTTCAGATAAACCGAATGTAAGACCACAGTAAATTGTATGTAAATCTGTTACATCTTCTTTTTCTTTTTTGAATCCATATCTATATTCTTTTGAATCATCATAACCATCAGGATATGGAGCTGTTGTATACATTACTACATCATTATAGTTATGATCATTTGTAAATCCTATGTAATTTTTGTTTGATTCAATGCCTCCAAATGGAGCTGTATATCCTAAATAACATCCTACAGAACTAGTTGTAAACAATGCATATGCACCAAAAGTAGAAACTTGTGGTAATCCTAAAGCCCATACTAAGCATAATTTATCATCAATTGTATTAACATCATAAGATTTATTTTCATCACGAACTACAACTTTCTTACCATTTTCATCTTTCTGGATTTCTCTAGGTTTAATAACTTTTACGTTATCTGGAATATCTTCTTCAGAATAATCTGCAATATCTTCTTTTGAAATTGTTTTATTTTTATTTGAATTTTTTGATGATTTTACTTTATCAGATCTAGAGAAGTAGAAATCAATGTATTCATCTTCTGAAACAGTAAGTCTTATTCTATAGTCACCATCATTTGTTAAATCTGTAATGATTGTTCCAACATAGTTATTTCCTTTTAATTCAGAAGTTGTATTTACCATTCCTCTGTTGTTAGAATAAATTGTTGGTGTATCTTCTTCATAACGTCTGTTGTTTCTGCTGCTTGAATAATCATCATCTATAACCCAGATTACTGTTGTATCATGGTGATGATAATGAGGATTTCTATATCCATAATTACGTCTTGGAGCTGAATAAGTTACATCATTACTGTATCTTGGTTTACTGTTTCTTGGAGCAGAACCTGATCTTGGTGCTGAAGAGCTAGAAGGACTTGATTTTCTTGGAGGCTCTGCTCTTCTGCTTGAAGCTTTAGGTGCTGGACTTGGAGCTTCAACAATAACATCAGTATCACCATTTGTAAGTAAATCTATAACAGCTATTGTACATAAACAGGCAGTTCCGAAAATTAAACATTTTTCTTCATCACTAATTTCACTGCCGCTTGACTGACTTGTATTAGTATTTGTAGTTGTTTCTCTCTGTGTTGACTGGCGGTCTTCTGTAGGTACTGTAACGCTTCCGGTTTTTGTACCTCCTTCATAATCAATTTCACGCCATTTATCTTTTTCAAGATTTCCTGCAAAAACCTGGATACAATCATTATCCATTAAGAAATTACTGTTCTGTATGTTTTTAATCTGAATAGTATATTCTACTTTCGAATTAATAACTCTTGAACTTACAGTAACTTCCATACCGTCATCAGAAATAACTGTCTGCTGTAAAACACCATTGGAATTTTTAACAACTGTATTATATGGTGTTTCTACGGCATTTACTTTTACTGCTGCAAAAAGACCACTTGAAAAAATTGAAAATAATAATATAAAAATAATATTCTTTTTCATAAAAAACCTCTTACTGAATACAGTATAGTACAGGTTGTTATAAAATCCCATTTAAACAGACTAAGAAATCAATAAGAAACTTCTTATTTTATTAGACACGATATTTAATCTTTTTTCCAGTTCCTTCATACAATTTTTTACGCAATTCAGTAACCTGATCATCTGTAATGTAATCATCAAAACTCATCATACGGTCAATAATTCCGTTTGGTGTAATTTCAACAATTCTATTTGCAATAGACTGAATAAATTCATGGTCGTGTGAACTGAATAAAAGAACTCCTGGGAAAGAAATTAATCCTTCGTTCAAAGACTGAATTGCTTCCAAATCAAGATGATTAGTTGGATCGTCCATTGTAATACAGTTTGCTCCAGAAAGCATAAGTTTTGAAAGCATACAACGAACTTTTTCACCACCGGAAAGAACTTTTACTTTTTTAAGAGATTCATCACCACTGAACAACATACGGCCTAAGAATCCGCGAACATAAGAATCATCCTGCTCTTTTGAATACTGTTTAAGCCATTCTGTAATATTCAAATCATTTGTAAAATTGTCATTATTATCTCGTGGAAGATATGTCTGGCTTGTAGTTGTACCCCAGAAGAATTCACCGCTTGTAGGTTTTATTTTACCATTGATGATATCAAATAATGCTGTTACTGAGTTATGTTCAATACCTACAAATGCGATTTTATCTGTACGATTAATTTTCAAATTAAAATCTTTTAAAAGTACATTTCCATCTGGATCTGTATAGTTAATATTTTTAATTTCAAGAACGTTATTACCAATTTCTCTGTCTGCCTTGAAATTTACATATGGAAATTTACGTGTTGATACTGGAATTTCTTCAAGACTGTCTGCAAGTTTATCATAAATCTTTTTGCGGGATGTAGCCTGTTTTGCTTTAGATGCGTTAGAACTGAATCGTAAAATAAATTCTTTTAAATCTTTCATTTTTTCTTCAGTCTTCTTCTGCTGATCGTGTGCCTGACGCTGCATAACCTGTGTCATCTGGTACCAGAAATCGTAGTTACCAGAGAACTGTGTAATTTTTCCAAAATCAATATCACAAATGTAAGTACAAACTGTATTTAAGAAGTGACGGTCATGCGAAACAACGATTACAGTATTTTCAAATTCCAAAAGGAAGTTTTCAAGCCATGTAATTGATTCAATATCAAGACCGTTTGTAGGTTCATCAAGAAGAAGAGCATCTGGATTACCGTAGATTGCCTGCGCAAGTAAAACACGTACCTTTTGACCTTCATCAAGTTCACTCATCATTTTATCGTGAAATTCTTCTTCAAGACCAAGACCTGAAAGCATCTGTTCAATGTCATTTTCTGCTTCATATCCGCCCATTTCTCCAAATTCAGCTTCAAGTTCTGCAGATTTAATTCCATCTTCTTCTGTAAAATCTGCTTTTGCATAAATTTCATCACGTGCTTTTGAAACTTCATACAATTTTGGATAACCCATCATAACAGTATCTTTTACAGAATATTCATCAAAGGCAAAGTGGTCCTGCTTTAATACAGTCATACGCTCCCCTGGTGTCATAAAAATTTCACCAGAATCTTTTTCCAATTCGCCAGAAAGTAACTTTAAGAAAGTTGATTTACCGGCTCCATTTGCACCAGTAATTCCATAACAGTTACCTTTATTAAATTTTAAGTTTACATCTTTAAAAAGTGGCTTCTCGCTGAAAGAAACCGAAACATCACTTACAGTAATCATATTTAATCCTTAGTTGTTAATCTTTAGTTTCACGCAGATTTCGCAGATTTACGCAGATGATTTGTAAATCCAAATGAATCTGCGGTTATCTGCGTAATCAGCGAGAATATTATTTCTTCTTTCCAAACAAAGCCTTAATTTTTGCGAACAAGCCTTTTTTCTGTGGAGCTGCAGCTGGTTTTGCATATTTTTTATTATTGATCTGGTTATTATTATAATTTTTCTTATAATTACCTTTTTTATAATCATTCTTTTTATAATTATTATTATAAGATTTTTTATTTTTATAACCATTTTTATTATAGTTATTTCTTTTTTCGTAACTTTGTAAATCACCATTATTATATGCTTCTTTATAAAGCTTCATGCGTTCTTCATAAGAAAGACCTTCAAGTTTACTTGGTTCAATATATGGCTTGTTATAATAAGTCTTCTTCTTGTAATCCTTTTTGTAATTATCACCCTTATTATTTTCTTTATGATAATTTGGCTTATTATTTTTATAATTGCCTTTATTGTGATAATCACCATTCTTACCTTTTCTATATCCATTACGGTTATCAAGTTCATCATCACCATGCCAGTTTTCTGTTTTGATATATACGCCGGCAGATTTATCTTCTTCCATCTGATCTGGATACGCAACTACAGAAGGAATTGACATTTCAATATATCGTTCAATTGCAGGAAGATTGTAAACATCCTGTTCTGAACAGAAAGTATATGCTTTTCCTGATTTACCAGCACGTGCAGTTCTACCAATTCTATGTACATAATTTTCTGCTTCTACAGGTAAATCATAGTTAATAACCATTGCTAAATCATCAACATCAATACCACGTGCTGCTACATCTGTTGCAACAAGACATTTTACTTCACCAGCTTTTAAAGATTTAAGAATCTGTAAACGTTTTGACTGTGGTAAATCACCAATTAAAAATTCTGCCTTTATGTCATTCATAACAAGACGTTTTGCAATAACTTCACATGAACGTTTTGTATTACTAAAAATTATTACACTTTCTGGATTTTCATGTTTTAAAATTCCAATCAGAAGTTTCATTTTTTCATCTGAAGATACATGTAATAATTCCTGTTGAATTTCGCTGACTGTAATATTTTCTGCTTCAATAGTTATTTCAACTGGATCGCGTGTATATTCCCATGCAAGATTTTTAACATAAGAATTAAGTGTTGCAGAAAACAACATTGTCTGACGTTTTTCAGTTTCTGGAAGACATTTTAAAATTTTACGTAAATCTGGGAAAAATCCCATGTCAAACATACGGTCAGCTTCATCAATTACACAAAAATATGCATCTGTAAGAGAAAGATTTCCACCTTCCTGTAAATCTATAATTCTACCTGGTGTTCCAATAATAATATCTACACCTTTTTTAAGATTTGCAATCTGTTTTTCGTAACCTACTCCACCATAAACACTAAATGCTTTTAATCCGCTTGTTCCAACTAAAACTTTAGCTTCTTCTTCTATCTGTACAGCTAATTCTCTTGTAGGTGCTAAAATTAAACATTTTTTACCTTTATTTTCTTCTTTAAGCATCTGACTTATTACAGCAATTAAATAAGCTGCAGTTTTACCAGTTCCTGTCTGCGACTGAACATATAAATCAGGTCCTTTTTCTCCTTCTTTTTCTGAAGCTTTAATTACCTGTTCCTGAACAGGTGTGCAATTTACATAACCGGCAGCTTCAATACCTTTTTGTAATCTTTCATCAAGATTAAAATTTACAAAATCCATAAGGCATTTCCTTTTTATCTATATTTTATATTCTCTTTCCAAATTTTATGTTTAATAGCAAATAATACCATTTTTTGTAAGTTTTGTGAACATAGAAGAAAATTATACTATAAAAATTAACTTTTATTTATCTAATTTCAATGACAACGAAAGAAATATCGTTCCAAAAAGACTGCAGACTATTCCTGTAATTTTCATCTGCAAAAATATTTTTTCCAAAGAATTTTGAATTAATTTTATAACAGAATAATATTTTATATTTTCAGCATTTAATAATATTTTTATTGATTCTGAAGAAAAATAATTTATATAAACGGTATTAAAAATAACTGAAGCAATAAAAATTATCAGACCATTTACTAAAACTGGAATGGCAATATATTTAATAAATTTTACAATATTTTTATTTAATATAAAAATTGCACAGATAATAATTAAAAGGATGATTATTAATATCATTAAATTTCTTAAGGATATTATATTAAAAAATACTTGAATTTTATTTATTTTACTTTTATTTGTTTCTTTAAAATTCTGTAAATTTTTATTTATATTTTCAGTTGATTCATGAACATCATTTAATATATTTTCCTGAAAATCCTTTTTATCTATTTTTTTTCCAGTTTCTATTTCATATTTTTCTACAGCATTATTAAGTACATTTAAAATATCATTTTCATCAATATTGATTTCTAAAGTATTATCTGTAAAATAATCAATAATTTGTGAACTATATTTTTCTACAAAATCAGTTGTAACTTTATCATCCAGAATTTCCTGTACGAATTCTTCTGAAACATCATAACCATATTGTTTACAATAAAACTGCACTATTTCATTAATATTTTTAATATCACCAATTGAATATTCATTTTCACTAAAATCTGCAAGATAATGAGTTTTATTAACATATGCAACCGGTTTTAAAAGTTCAGTTGTAATTTTTTTTACTTTATTCTGATTAAAATTTACTCTTAATAAACCTAACATTAAAGTTATAAATAATAAAATTCCAAATAAAATACTTAAAATGACTGATAATATTTTTTTCATACATTCCCTTTCATTAATAAAAATTTTTTATATTTTCACTAACACAAATTTTCCAGCAACGGTGAGGTTTATTTCCTTTATAATCTTCAGGTATAGTTTTTTCTGTGATATCAGAATAATTAATTTCGTAACCACCAATTGTTTTTTTAGGAATACTTTCAGGATCAAATTTTAATCGTTCACTGTTAGTCGAAAAATATAAAATTCCACCTGGATTTAATATATTAAGACAGTCTTTTACTAATTGCGGCCAGTCTTTATTAATATCCAAAACATTTACTGTATTTTTACTGTTACTGAATGTTGGTGGATCTAAAATAATAATATCATAGGTTTTTGCATTTTTTTTATCTTCAGAAGTTGCATTATTAGATAAAACTGCTTTTTGAGCTACAGCTTTTTGCTGCAAAAATAAAACACAATCAGAACGTGTAAAAATATATTTATTTTTATCTGCAAATCCGTTCATTTTCATATTTTCTTTTGCCCAGTCAAGATATGTATTTGAAAGATCAACGGATTCTACATATTTTGCATTTCCCTGTGCTGCATAAACGCTAAAACTTCCTGTATAACAAAAAAGATTTAAAACTGATTTATTACTGCAAGTATCTCTAACAGTAGAACGCAAAACACGATGATCAAAAAATAATCCAGTGTCCAAATATGAATTTAAATCAATTTTAAATAACTGACCAAGTTCCTGAACAAGATTTGAATCAATATAATTTTTCTGTGAATTATCTTCATTTTTTTCATATTGCTGTTTACCTTTCTGATGTCGTCTGAATTTTTTAACAATATGATTTTTATCAATTTGTAAAACCTGTGCTGCTACTTCTGACATAGCATCAAGCCAAAGTTCTTCTTCTTCATCAGATTTTTCATATGGACGTTCATATAAATATAAAACTGCATAAGTTCTATTTTTCTGTTCTTCTTCTATCAGATGATTGTTTAATGAAAGCTGTTCATTCTGTTCACTTAAAAATCTTGCACATTCTAAAGGATCACTTACATCTGATGGTAAAAACTCATATAAATCAAAACTGACTGGAATTTCCGGAATATCTCTATCATAAAGTCTATAACAAGAAATACGATTTTTTCTTGCCCATTTTCTTAATTCTTTATATTTTCTTTTTAATCTGTTACCAAATAATTCCTGCTGATATTCTAATTTATTTTCCATAAAGTGATTTTATCATATACGTTTAAAATAAAAAAGACTGTCCTAAAAAAGACAGCCTCTTTATAAATAATTAAAAAATTATTTTTATTTGTTTTCAGTTTTGATGCCGTAACGTTTGTTGAAACGATCAATACGTCCTGCAGTATCAACAAGTTTCT
>CALAUH010000327.1 GCA_937892225.1 uncultured Treponema sp. | reverse complement strand
ATACCTGATGCAGAAAAATACCTGCCAGAGCCATAATAACATTTATATTTTTGAACAAAAATCGTCATTAAGTTTATAAATATAAACGAAAATTTAAAAAACTGTATTTTATCATTAAGTAATCTAATGATTACTTTCAATTTTTACATTAAATTTCTGTATATTTATGCATTTTACATACATTTATTGGTAAACGACAGGTATTAAGTCCAAGAACATAAAATACACATCTTTTAAAAAGGACTATTTTACGTGGGGAAAAAGTACATAATTTCTTAAAAAAGGACTATTTTACGTGGAAAATGTTAACTTCTTATACAAAAAGGACTATTTTACGTGGGAGCTCAAATTATAACTTATGCAGCATATAATGAACTTTCCCTATAACTTTGAAATCTTCATCGGATTCGCCAGTAGCGAACATAGGCTCATATGTTGAATTATCAGATATAATTTTAACCCCGTTTTCTACAATCTGGAGACGTTTTACAAAACCCTTCCCTTTATAAAATATGGCATATACCCCATCTTCATCAAAGCCTAAATCATCGCATATAACCTTATCCCCGTTATGAATAGTAGGCTCCATTGAGTCGCCACGGATCTTAATTACCCCTAAATGACCTTTATACTTTGCCCTTTTCAATTCTGGCGGCACCGTCATATACTCCTCTATTACTTCCGCATCTTGTATCAACTGACCAAAACCACATGAAAAAAGCTGCTCAAATACCGGGATTTTTTCGTCATCAGAAACACTGTTTGAAACCGCTTTTGCAGGAAATTGTTTTTCCACACCATAAAACTCTTCTACAGTTACTCCTAAAACTGATAAAAGCTTCAATGTATCATCAACATCAGGAATCCTTTCCTTATAGATTCTATTTTTCATAATTTGAACAGAAACTCCAGCCTGTTCACAAAGCCACAAGAAAGTTCTTCCTTTCTCAGCTACCAGTTTTTTCATTTTATTCCAAAATTCATTCGCATCCATAATCAACTCTTTTTCAAATAATACCATCTTTTTTCTCTTGTGTAAACTAAAAAGTAATCATATAATTACTTTACATCTAAAAAGCACACTTCTTATGATTACTTTTTTTTAAATATTTTTATTACGGTGTCAGTTTATGTCACT
Source organism: uncultured Treponema sp. (assembly GCA_937892225.1). Classification (GTDB taxonomy): domain Bacteria; phylum Spirochaetota; class Spirochaetia; order Treponematales; family Treponemataceae; genus Treponema_D. The sequence goes on along the minus strand of CALAUH010000327.1, from coordinate 3,584 downwards.
TTAATAATCTATAATATATTAAAGAATGGCAACTAACGAGTTCTAACCATTCTGGCTGCTGCTCCAGCAAACTAAACTAAAAAAGAGGGAAAAAATGATTAAGGAAAATTGCATTAAAATGCTTGGATTAGGTTTGTCACATTGTGAAAACTCATTTAAAAATGTTCAAATTGATATTGATCCATCAGAAAAAAATGGAAAATCAGATGTTTTTACCTTTGTTGGAGAAAATTTTGAGCCAAATTCTGCAGAAAAATCGAATCTGGTACTCCGTGGTCGGTATGAAATACAGTCATTTTATGCATCAGAGCTTTCAAAATATATAAGAACTCGTAATTATGCTTACTCTTATACTGTTCAGGCAATCAACATTGCAGAATACCTTCTTAAAGTTTTGGAACTGGCAATTGATGTTAATAACAAACTTGATTCCATTATCAAAAAAACAAGAAGTATAAAACACAGTTCAAAAATCGCAAAAGAAGACAAAGAATATCAGATTGTCAAAACTTCTGTAGATATCTATATCGATACTCTCCTGGAAATTAAAGCCAGAATAGCAGATTTAGAATCCTCTAAATACCGTAATCGCATCGCCAGAACTAACGCAAATCTCGATACAGTTGTCAGAGGAATGCTTGCCACTGCATATATACCTGATGAAATGGCTGAATCGTTCAATAATTTATACGAAAAAATTCCTCTTAATAAATTCTCAGATGGAAAAATTAAAGGATTGTCTAAGATAACAACATTCGGCTTATTTAAGGAATTTTCTACTCGACTCTACTCTGCTGCTTTAAAACCATTCCTTTCTGATTTGATGGAAGAATTCTTTTATTATGTTACCCCTGATACTTATCTCAATAACTCTAAAAAAAGAGCTGTTTTTGTCGTCCCTATCAGTATTTACAAAAAGTTCAACTTTTCAAAAAGTGGCCTTACACGTGAGGAAGTTGTTTTTATTGAATCTCGAAACGATATGGAAAAAACAGTAAATAACCTTACTCAATTTTATAGTGAACTTTCTGAAGCCATGAATTGCATGTACACAAAACTTTTGGCCCAAAAAGAAGAGTTATTATCTGAAAAAGACCAGCACGAAATTGAATGGGTTATTGATGCATTTGTAAAAAAATATGCAAATAACAAAAATGGTAATATTAAAAGCATTAAACTTATGATTAAAGATGATTTTTTCAGAGAAAAATTTACAAAGCTTCTTTATGAATTAAGGCCAGATTTACTTGTAGATATTCTGACTGCAGGCGGAAACCCATGGGAAACAAAAGAAGAATATACCACAGATCAATATAATCTTGATGTTGATACTATTGTCTTTATTAATAATCTTATTACTCTTGCTTTTGGAGATAAATCATTTCCATCTCAGTATTCACAGATTACCCGTTTTCTAAAACTTCTTTCCTACAATGGTACTCCAGAACGCAGCGTAGGTAGATTATTCAGGAATATCAAAGCAGGAAAGATAACCTGGTCAAATACAGAAAATGGCCTTAAATTCAAAGAAGCTCTTGAAGCTTAACTTATATCGAACTTTGTTCTCCCCTCACTATTTCGTCAACAACAGACAGACTTTTACGAATATAACGTCTGCCTGTTGCTATATGCTGAACAATAAAGTAGGAATATCCCAATACAGAAAGTTTACTCACTTTATAACCATTTTCCTCATATAAGAAAGTTAAATTATTCATTAACCCCTCCTTTTGAAGTAACTGCAGCACGAATAAAGGTCTTCATATCTTTTTCAAAACGAGTTGGATCCTGGCTAAGCTGTTCTTCCCATCTTGTGGTTTCACCAATATCAGCTAGGGAAGATAAAGAGGTATTTCCAAGTATTTGAAGAAGTTTTTCCCCAGTTGGAGTAATAACAATATTCTTATCTTTGATTTCTACATATTTAGATTTTAAAAGCTTAGGAATAAAAGTATGTCGAGTAGCAGGCGTTCCAAGGCCGCAAAGTTTCTTTTCTTCAGACTCCCCTTTTGGATTTTCCATAAAAGCCAGAATTGAAGCCTCGTTATAATGTTTTGGAGCTTTTGTCATTTTTTGAACAGAATCTATGGAACTTAATCTCAAGTTATTCCAATCAATATTCTCAAGTAATTGAGGTTCATCACTATCAGAATCTTTTTCTATCAAAACCCGAGTAAATCTGCGAAATTTCTGCCAGCCTTCATCTATTACTTTACGTCCTTCAATTTTAAATAATGAATCACCAACTAATAATTTAGCCCCAGTTTTTTCATACTTGTAATTTGGTGCAAATGCCAGCATAAACCTTTCGAGAATCAGGTTATAAATATTTTCTTCATCAATTGTGGCTCCAACTGGTAATTTATCCAATGGCACAATAGCATGATGGGCTTCAAGTTTTGAATCATTGAAAATCCGTTTATTTGTTTCACTAATCACATAATATGGATGTAGAACAAAATACTCAGGATAAAGACGCATAAACTTTTGATACAAATCCCTGCACATTTCAATATTTTTTTCACCCATTACCTTTGAAGGTGTTCGCGGATAAGAAACACATTTATATTCTTCATATAGTTTCTGCACCAATTTTAGGGTTTTATCTGCTGAGAAATTAAAATATCTGAATGCATCTTTCTGTAAATCATTTAAGCTGTAAAGCTGTGGTGGAAGGATTTCTTTTTTTTCAGTTTTCAACTCTTCCAATTTAGCTGAATTATTAACAAACGATTTTGAGTTTTTTACTGGAAAATCATCTTTAAATTTGGTATCACCATTTGAATTAAGTAGAATCCCTTTGACCGATTCGCCAGAAAGTTGATTAAATTTTCCATATATTTCAAAATACTTCTCTGGCTTAAAGTTTTTAATTTGATTACAACGTTCGGATATTACAGATAAAAGTGAAGTTTGAACTCTTCCTACAGGAAACAAACTACCTGCTTTATTTGTAATAAATCTTGTTCCGTTTATTCCAACCAGCCAATCTGAATGCTGACGAGCAAATCCCTGCTCTGCCAAATTTGAATAATTACCTAAAGCTTTAGCTTCTTTTATTCCCTCTTTAATTACTTCTGGAGTTAATGCCTGAGAAACCCAAAATCTTTTGATTTTTGAATAATCAGAAATTCTGGCAGCTTTAAGACATTCCTGAGCAATAATTTCCCCTTCTCTATCTGCATCAGTTGCAATTAGAATTTCATCAGTCTTGTGATTCTTAAGTTGAGCAACAACCACTTTTGCTGCATCTTTTAATTCTGCAGTAACATGATAATGAAATTCCTCAGGGACGATTGGAAGTTTCTTCCAGGACTTATATTCTGGATTATAGAAAACTGGATCTTCCAATTGAAATAAATGACCAACACAATTTGTGATGATTATTGAACCGCTGTTATCTTTGTAATATTTGTCAGCGGTAGAAAAATGACAACCAAGAGCTTTTGCAAAGTCTTTTGCAACACTTGGTTTTTCTGTAAGTATAAGCATAGAACTCCTACGGACAGGCAGAAGTTTCTAAAATGAAAATATCCGATTTTATAGGAAAACTCAAGAAAATCGGAAAAGCGCCATTTGGCACT
>CALAUH010000326.1 GCA_937892225.1 uncultured Treponema sp. | reverse complement strand
TAAAGTAACTTCTTTATTAACTTCACAAGCATGTTTCGAAAGTCTGTAACTTATTATATTTCCAGAAAGTATTGGTGTTACTTTATTCTCATAGACATGAATTCCACTATGCCAACAATTATCTTCCCCAACAGGATAAAAACCACCTTCAGTACCATTTTCATTATTTTGTATAATCTCATCTAAATCCATTTTATCACCATTTATTATCTAGAAAGTTTTATACGTTTACCATGAATAAAAATCAAATTAGGAATATCATTTTTTAATAAAATTCCATTTTCTAACTGATTTTCATAAACATTAATTGTTATTATATTTTCTGGTAAATTCTGCATTTCTTTAGGTTCATCTTCAGTTTCATTTTTATTTAATTTCAAAATAAAGTTTCCAGGAACTAAATCTTCGATTAAAAGTTTACCATTATCTAAAGAACCATCAGATATACTTTTATTTTTAAAATCAAAAAGTTCATAATCATAATAATTTATTTCTTTTCCACGTTCATTAGATATATATACCTCAATTTTCGCACTTATCTCCACATCCCCGCTCTCGCAAGCCTTACACCTGCTACCCGTAACTTCAATCTTAAACTTAGGTTTAGCATCAAGTTTTTCGCCGTTATAGTGATATGTCCACTCTGCATCTGCAGCACCACCGGAAACTTCAACGCCTTTTGAGAAAACTTCCCTTCCTTTATCATCCCATACATGGAATGTAACACCGCTTCCATCTTCCACATCTTTAGTTTCTGCATGCAGTTTAAGAACCTCACCAACAAGTCCTTTACTTGTAGAGTTTCCGTCTGCATCCTGCCATTCAACTTTCTTTATTTCTGGTCTAACAAGTTTTACTTCAAGTGTGTTACTGCTTTTTTCAAAATTGCACCATGCACAATGAGCACTGAAAATAAATTTTGGATTGCTGTCTGGTGGAAGTTCATCGGCCATATATCTTGGAACGTAACTCCATTTAGCACTTACGCTACCGTCTTTTACAGTACATGGGAACCTTGCAATGTCGCCGCCAGTTTCAGGGCTCTTTCCTTCCGGGAAAACCATAAGTGTTACCATGTTTCCGTCGGCAATATCTTTTACACCGGCAGAAAGTTCTATTTCTTCTCCTTCGTCTACGCTTGTGGTTGCCCATTTTACGTTCTGGAATGCCGGTTCTTTTTCTTCTGCTTCCTGTTCTCGGTTGAATTCTTCTGTATTTGCAGGATTAATGATTACAGGCATAGGAATACTTGCACCTACTGCAATGATTGTTGAATTGTTTCGCATTCCCATATCATTACAGGTTGTAACCTGGCTACCTATAACTGCTACTTCCTTACCGTTTACCTTTACCTTACTTCCGGTTCCGCCTGTTACTTCGCCTTCTTTTTTAGGATTATTCTGGAATTTTATAGTACCCGGAAGCTGCATATGCATGCTGTCGTCGTGTTTTGCTTTACTTCCTTTTACTGCAACTCCCTTATCCTTTATTTTTACGTCGTCACTAACTTTGTCGTTTATTTTTCCTATGAACGGATGTGGTAATGGCACATTTGCTGTTGAAGTTCCTGCTGGAACTACCATTATATGGGTATCAAAACCCATTACCTTGTCGTCTTTTGTAGCAATCTGCTTACCTTGGGTTGTAACGCCTTTGCTGCCAGACATTTTAATATTCTTACCCTTGATTGTAACTTTTTTATCGCAGGTAATTTTTGTATCTTTGCTGCTCTTTAGCTTCATGGCATCTTCGCATTCGATTGTTACTTTCTTTTCGCCATTTATTTCAAAGTTCTTTTCGGTTTCAACCGTAAGCTTTTTACATTTTATATTTATGTCGCCAAGTTCATTTATTATCTGAATGCCGCTTTCGTTATCTATAATGCAGCGCATCTGGCCTTCGGAAGTTTCTATATGTATTCCTTCCTTGCCGCTTTCGTCTATTATTTCTATACGGTGATTTTTTGTCTGCCATAAATAGCTTTCTGTCGGCTTTTCTGTACTTGGTTCAGGAGGAAGGTGTTTCTGGTCATAAATACAACCAAGAACTACACCATTAAAAAAGTCGCCGTCTGGGAACGAAATGAGCATCTGGGTTCCTAAATCTGGTAATGTCCAGAACCCCTGCTCATTTCCTGTCCACATGTTAGACATATGATACCATGGGCTTACACATCCAGGACACAGCATATCCATCTGTAATCTGATTCGTCCAAGACATTCCGGATCTTTATTATCTACTACTATGCCGTATACAAATGGTGGTATTTCTCTTATTTTGTTCTGCATTATTTCTAGATAATTGTCTTTTCGAGGATCTGGATATTTTTCTAACAACTCTTTTAACTTTTGTGTAAGCCGGTAATTCACTTTTTATCTCACCTGTTATTATAACACACCAATTAATATAATGGTGGCAATTCTACAATTGTTCCTGCTTCCAGATTTTCTGGATCATCAATATTGTTTGCATCGGCAATAACACGCCATTTTCGGCTGTCGTTATATTCTCTTGCACTTAATGCTGAAAGATTTTCTCCTTCACGCAAAGCCATGCGTTTTGTATGGTCTGCAGATTCTCGTCTTGTTTCTGAAAGCTGTGTTGCTGCTGTTGCATACTCTTTAAAAACAACTTTACAGATTGCACGTAACGGAGTTCCGTCATTTGCAAATAATGTATAACGCTGTACTAAATCTTCCATAACACAGTCAAAACTTAAACTGCCCCAGCTGAATCTTAAAATTGGAGGACGGTGTTCCTGTGCATTTACAAGCATAAGTGTTTCTACTTTTGATGTATATTCGCGTACATCTGTTTTTTCTTCTGATGTATCAAAAAATAATTCCATTGAAAGTCGTTTTCTTTCACCCATTGTAAACTGTACTGGAGGTGAATCAAGGCCAAATGTATTGATTTCTGTCCATGGAGTCTTTTTTTCTAATACATACGCTTTAGGATTAAACATGACTTCTATTTCGTCATTTGTATCCATGTTTGTAATTACTGCTTTTTCCAATGCCATAATACTTCCTCCTAGTTGCCGTCTACAGACAAGCCTTCGTGTGTAATTTCTATTCGTTCAACAGCAAAGTCACTGCCCATATTTGTTTCAAGTTTTGGACCAATCCAACGACATGGGAATGCACGGAAGAAATTCCATCTTTTAATTTCATTTCCTTCTGTATCCACAGGAGTTGAATAATCATAATTCATGGAAGCAATTTTTTCAGAATCTTTTGATATTTTTGAAGTTAACACTTTTTTTGGTTTTTCTTTCAGAACTCTGTCG
>CALAUH010000325.1 GCA_937892225.1 uncultured Treponema sp. | reverse complement strand
TGAATCAAAATCAGATTGCGTTATGAATTTTTATATGCTTGATAAAAGTGCTGAAATAGTAAAACAAACTTATGAAGGATCTTACGGTATTCAAGAACCTTGTGAATCTAATATAAAAAAATTTAATAAAGAAATGTTAAAAGATAAAAAGGCTTTAATTCTTGTTCCTGGAAGAGCATTTACTGCCGATGGAAAAAGACTTGGTAGAGGAAAAGGTTTTTATGACAAATTTTTATATGAACTTAAAGATAATAAAAATATTATTGTAGCCGGAGTTTGTTATTCTTTTCAAATCCTTCAATCTTTACCTAGTATGGAGCATGATATTGTTATGGATACTGTTTATTATTAATCAATATTGTTAACAATTATGTGTTTTTTTTGCAGGAATATACCGATATTTAAAGAGTATTAATTTAAATACAAAGGAAACTAGAGAAAATGTCTTCTGGCCAGAAGGTAGCTTTTAGTTTTCTAACTGCATTGTTTCTTTTTGCAGGATTTGTCTTTTTTGCCCAAACCGGTTTAATGGCGCAGATAGAGACAAAATTCTATGCACAGGCAAAAATCAGCGATAAGGCTGAACAGTTAGATAAACTTTCTGAACGCTGCGATTCATACATTTCTGATATTCTCACAAAAATACAAACTGGAGATAATGCATATTTAAAATCTTCGGCTGTACGAACTTATGCACATCAATCTCCTTCAGAAAAGGATGCAACTGAAAGAAAAAATCTTACTGCACAGCTTTTTGATGATTTAGAAGCTTATGGACTTGATGGAATGCGACTTATCGAAAAGAATGGTCGAAATCTTCATTACAGTTCATACGATTCTGATGTTCTGAAAAAAGTTAATCTTAATACAACACTAAAACTTTATTCAGATATTGAAAAAGATTCAAATGAAATTGAAAGCAGTATTATTCTTGTTGACGCAGATTCTCCTTCGACAAAAATCTTGCTTGATGAAAAAAACAATAGACTTATATTTTCTTTCCCATTTTATATTACTGATAATACTTATTTTGCAACTTTAGTATGTTATTTTGATATTAATTATTTAGAAAAAATTCTTGTTAATGAAAAAATTATAAATTTAAGTGATAATTTTACAGCTGTTTGTGATGCTGGTAATTATTCTGGTGGATTTGTTTTAGGTTTACCAAAAAGTTCACAAAGCGAATTTATTGAACCAATTAATAAGGTTTGGAAAAAGACTGAAAAAAATAGCGAAGTTGATTTATCTCGCATTCTTGAAAAACAAGATGGTTCTTATTGGCTATTACTTTCATCATCACAAAATGAAAACCTTAAGATTTCGGCTGTTTATTCAAGCGGTTTGTTTGAACTTCCTGAAGAACTTGAATATTTGATTTATATTTGTGTCTTTATAACTATTCTATTGGTATCATCGCTTTTGTTTAATTTAAAACGTGATTATCTTACAGTTATAAAATCACGAATTAAAAAAGTTCAGTTTGGAATAATCAATGAGTATTTTGAAAATAAAGAAAAAATTGAAT
>CALAUH010000324.1 GCA_937892225.1 uncultured Treponema sp. | reverse complement strand
TTGCGACGGTGATGACTAATATATACTCATATTCAAAAAGTGTCAACACAAATTTAAAAAAATATTTAAAAATTTGTAACTTTTTTCTTGCAACATGGTAAAAACGGTTTATAATTTAAATATTAAAACCTAATTTACTAATTACTGGGGGAAATATGGCTGCAAAATTTGAAATCAAAAAAGGAAAGAAAGGATTTACATTCAATCTTAAAGCAACTAACGGAGAAATAATTGCTACTTCTGAAGTTTATGCATCAAAAGATTCTTGTAAAAATGGAATTGAAAGTGTTCAGAAAAACGCTCCAATCGCTGAAATCGAAGATCAGACAGAAAAAGACTATACAACTGCTTCAAGTCCAAAATTTGAAATGTATAAAGACAAATCAGGACAAATCAGATTCAGACTTAAGGCAAAGAACGGACAGATTATTGCTGTTGGAGAAGCTTATTCTGATAAAGCAGGCTGCAAAAATGGAATTAAATCAATTCAGAAAAATGCACCTACTGCAAAAATCGAAGATGCTGAATAGAAGATAGTTTCTAATCATCCTAAAACTGAATCGTAAATATGCGGTTCAGTTTTTTTTATTTTAAACATCCTTTATTTAAAATAGAAAAATATATAGAATAAGAATTATGAAAAAAACAAATGCAATGCGTATTCTTGAAACAGAAAATATTCCTTATGAAGTTTTCGAATACGAAGATAATGATGATCATATTCTGGAAAAAGGCGCTGCAATTAAATTAGCAGAAAAATTAGGACAGGATCCTGAATCCGTTTTTAAGACAATTGTAATGCGAACTGAAACAAAAGAAATCTGTGTTTTCTGTCAAAGTGCCAATTCAGAAATCAATCTTAAAAAAGCAAGAACCGCTGCAAATTGCAAAGAAATCAATACTGTAAAACCAGAAGAACTTTTACAACTCACAGGATATATAAGAGGCGGATGTTCACCAATCGGTATGAAACGAAAATACCGAACTTTTATAGATGAAACTGTTCTTTTATTTGATAAAGTTTTTATTAGCGGTGGACAAAGAGGAATTCAAATAAATATTTCACCATCAGATTTAATCAAAATCACAGATGCACAAACTGGTGATTATGCACTTTAATTAAGGAAAAACAAATGTCTAGAATTACTGATTTATTAAAAGATAATATTTTATTCTTTGACGGTGGAACAGGAACTGTTTTACAGGGAATGGGATTAAAACCGGGAGAACTTCCAGAAACATGGAATATTAAACATCCTGAAAAAATAATCGATTTACATTATCAATATTTTACTGCCGGTGCAAATATAATCAAAACAAACACATTCGGCGCTTTTATTACAAAATTTCCATTAGATTTAGAAAAAATAATCACAGAAGCAGTTAATAATGCAAATACAGCCAGAGAAAAAACAATTAAGGATACAAAAACTTCTGATTACTTTATTGCATTCGATATTTCATCAACTGGTAAATTATTAAAACCTATGGGTGATTTAGATTTTGAAGATTGTATCAATTTATATAAAAAAACATTCTCAATCGCCCTTAAATGCAATATTGATTGTATTCTGATTGAAACAATGAATGACGGATATGAAACAAAAGCCGCTGTAATTGCTGCAAAAGAAATTATGGAAGAATTAAATGCTTCTTATCCGATTTTTGTAACAAATGTTTATGATGCAGACTGCAGAACATTAAGCGGTTCAACTCCAGAATCAATGGTTACAATGTTAGAAGGATTAGGTGTAGATGCTTTAGGTGTAAACTGTAGTCTTGGTCCAAAACAAATGATTCCTACAGTACAAAGACTGTGTAACTGTGCAACAATTCCTGTAATTGTAAATCCAAATGCAGGATTACCAAAAGTCGTTAACGGGAAAACTGTATTTGATGTTTCTCCACAAGATTTTGTATCATTTATGGAAGAAATTTATAAAAGTGGTGCAAGAATATTAGGCGGATGCTGTGGTACAACTCCAGAATACATTAAACTTTTAAAAGAGAAATATAAATCACAAAAACCTGTAAAAATAGAACATAAAGAAATTACAAAAATAAGTTCTAATAACAAAACCGTCGAATTTGGAAACAACAAACCTTGTATTTTAATCGGAGAAAGAATTAATCCAACTGGCAAAAAAAAGTTCAAAGAAGCATTAAGAAATAATGATATAAATTATATTCTTCACCAGGGAATTGAACAGGAAAATGCCGGTGTAGAAGTTTTAGACGTAAATGTCGGTTTACCAGAAATAAATGAAAAAGAAATGATGCTGACAGTAATGACAGAATTACAATCTGTTACAGATTTACCGTTACAGATAGACACTTCATCATCAGAAGTTATGGAAGCTGCATTAAGAAGATACAACGGTAAAGCATTAATAAATTCTGTAAACGGAAAACAGGAAGTAATGGATTCAATTTTTCCACTGGTAAAAAAATACGGTGGAGTTTTAATTGCATTAACTCTTGATGAAAATGGCATTCCAGATAACAGTAAAGACAGAATTGAAATTGCAAAAAAAATCTACAAAGAAGCAGAAAAATATAACATTAAAAAAAGTGATATCATTATAGACGCTCTTGCAATGGCAGTAAGTTCTGACAGTAAAAGTGCAATTGCCACTTTAGAAACCGTTAAAGAAATTACCAAAATGGGCGGAAATACATCTTTAGGAATATCAAATGTTTCTTTTGGATTACCAAACAGAGAATTTGTAACTTCAACATTTTTTACCCTTGCAATGCAAAACGGACTTTCTGCTGCAATTATGAATCCTCTTCAGACAGAAATGATAAAATCATACAAAACATATAATTTGCTTAAAGGAATGGATGATAACTGCACAGATTATATAGAATGGGCATCTACAATAGAAAACACTGTTACAGATAAAAAAGAAATAAAATCATCTGTAGAAAATACAAATACATCATCTTTATCAAATGCAATAATAAAAGGATTAAAAGATGATGCTGCCCTGCAGACAAAAAATCTTCTTCAAACAACAGATTCTCTTGAAATAATTAACAATCATCTTATACCAGGATTAGATTTTGTAGGAAAACAGTTTGAAGCAAAAACAATGTATTTACCACAACTTTTAATGGCAGCAGAAGCCGCTAAATCAGCTTTTTCTGAAATAAAAGATTTTATGGAAAAAACCGGTAAAAAAGGTAAATCAAGAGGCACTGTTTTAATTGCAACTGTCAAAGGTGATATTCACGATATTGGAAAAAACATCGTAAAAGTTTTACTTGAAAATTATGATTTTACAGTAATCGATTTAGGTAAAGATGTTCCTCCTGAAACAATAGTTGAAGCATGTAAAAAGGATAAAATCAAACTGGTAGGTCTTTCCGCTTTAATGACAACAACAGTTGCAAGTATGGAAGAAACAATAAAACAATTAAGAAAAGAATGTCCATGGGTAAAAATCTGTGTTGGCGGTGCAGTTATGACACAAGAATATGCAGATAAAATCGGCGCAGATTTTTACGGTAAAGATGCCATGGACACTGTTAGATGGGCTACATCTTTAAGCGACTAGAATTTTCCGCCACCTAAAGTTACAGAAAGTTTTAATGCAACTGTAGGTTTTGAATTCCAGTCTGTTAATGTAATATATGGTCCTAATCCAAGTTTTAATTCATTTATAGGATTGTAATAAAGCATTGCAGAAAAAATTCCTGAAGTAAAATATGAATTATATGGATTTAAGTAAGCATATAAAGGTGAACTTTCATCACATAAATCACCACGGGCAAAATTTACCATACCAAAAACTGATGCAGTAACATCGGTAGTTCCAAAAATTCGTCCGAAGTTTGCCATTAAAGCAGCATTATGACCTTTATAAACAAAATCCTGTATATAACCTACATCTTCTAAAGATTCAATCTTATAATCAGTTCCGTTATAATAATACTGTGCTGCTAAAGTAATTGACGGTGTTTTCCAATAATAACTACATCCTGCAGTTGCCTGGAAAACATGTGACTTATCTTCTTTTTCCTGAGCCCACTGAGCGGCTGTTCCATAATTATAAACAAATTCACCAAAGAGGCTCATTTTTGCAAGACTTCCAGTTGCTGTAAACATTGCTTTTGGAGCATCTTTATATTTCCAGAAAGCACCTAAACCAAGTTCCCAGTTACCAAAAACTAAATCTACTTTTCCGGCAACAGCTGTATCACGAAGATAATTTTCTGCATTAGAAAAATCTGAAGAAGGAATTACATAAAGCCAGATACAGTTTTGTGAAGACGGAAAAACAATCTGAGTGCGTAAATTCAAGGAACCGTCTACCTGAGCATCTACGTCTTCTGGATTAATTGAACTTGTATTAATCATATCTGAAACAGGGCTGAAGAAATAACCTGCACCCCATGTTACAGTATGAAGTCCAAACCTGAAATAAACAGAGTCTTTTATTGAAAAATCTGTGAATAATTCGTTTAAATAAAACCAGTCAGAAATTGAAGTTGAAACAGGAAGCCCGGCTACTATTTTACCATCAACAATTGTTGTAGTCATATTTTCAGGAAGAAATAAAGTTATAAGATCAGTAGCACTTTCCACTCCAGTCAAATCTAAAATACTTGTAGCACTTGTCTTAAAAGGATAATTCATTCCGAATTTTGCATACATTCTTAAAGACTGAGTCGGTCTTGCATCAACACTTAACATGGCATTTAATGTCGGAACAAGAGTTGTATTTTTAAGATGTTCTCCAAAATCAGATGAATCGTCTGCATAAAGAACTGTTGTTGTAGCTAACGATGTATTAAACAATCCGCCTATTTTTATAGTTCCATTATCAAATAAAGAACCCTGACTTAATGCATTATCAGAAAAATCTTCTGTCTGCTCAACGACTGTATCATCACCGAAGAAATCATCATCAGAAAATAAATCTTCATCAGACTGTGCAAAAACAAAAGATGATGCAAATAAGCCTAATAATATAAAAGCTATTTTTTTCATATAAAACCTATAATTTATTTCTAGTTCAAACTTTCAAGATAACCTTTTGTAAAAATATTATTTGGAAGTGTATCAAAATACAAATCAGAAACGATTTCCTGAGTCTGTTCACCTTTGTTTAATTCATCGCGCATAATAATCTGTGTTGGAACATAGCCTGGTTTTACTTTAGTATATTTTGGCATTAAGATAGTTCTCATCAATCGTCCAGAAGCAGAAAAATCTTCTTCTTTCAAAATAAGAGAAATATCTTTTCTTACATAATAAGTTACTTTTTCATAAGCAGGAGTTGTAGTTTTAGCGTTTAATGTAATGATATAAACTTCAAACTTACCTAACAAACCTTCTTTGATTTCTGCAACATTATAATTTTCACGCCATCTTGCAGAAGACTGATTAACATCATCAATTTTTACATCAGAATCTGCCAAAGCTTCTTTTATAGATGTATGTGTAAATTTACGGCTGATTGGATCATAAGCCCAGATATTATCACCATCTCTAAGATAACCGACACCTTTATCTGCTTCCGGGAAAAGCTGAACGATTGTCATTAAATCTTTGTCTGTACGTTCAAATATTTTATACTGAAGATTTTCTTTTGGTTTTCCAGGTTTTTCTACAACTAAAGAAATTGTTGCAGAATAATCTCCGTTATAAGCTAAAATATCATCTGTAGATTCCATTATTTTAAAAGCTTTTTCAGAATCTTTTTGAGATGCCTGTGCAAAAACAGAAGTTAGAAATAAAAGACCAATTGTAAAAATTGAAATTATTTTTTTCATTTTATACCTCTACTAAAATTATTTTAAAGTTCTTAATGCCTGTGCAGGACTCATTTTAGAAGCTTTTGATGCTGTAAAATTAACTGCAAGCATTGTAAGAATAATAAGCAATATATATTGGAATATAATTGTTCCAACAGAAACACTAAATGATAAATGTCCTTTGTTCAAGAAAATACTAAGCGGTTCAAAATTGATTGGAATCTGTTTTACAATAAGCATTAATACAAACGATATTAGTAATCCACATAATGCACCAAAAACACATAACAAAACAGCTTCTAAAGTAAAGAGTCTTTTTGTTTTTTTCCTTTCAAGACCAAGAGCACGCATTGTTCCAATTTCACGAATTCTTTCATATAAAACCATTCTGTAAGTATTTGAAACACCAATCATTACAATAAAGAGAATTACAAGAAGAATAATTGTAGTAATTAAATGTACATATGATAAAACAGACTGAATCTGTGGCAATTCATCATTGAAAGTTTCTACAGCATATTTAGTACCTTCCCATTTATTTTTAGAAGGATCAAGCTGTTTTTCAATTCCCATACCAATATTCTTTGGATTTGTCTTAAATGCATCCATACGGCTTGTAACATTTACACCATCATTACGCAATTTTTCTTCAATCTGATTTGCAACCAGTGCCTGTTTGTTTTTATCTTTAAGATAGATAGAAAAAGTTGAATATCCGGCTTCTGTAATTCCAAGAAGATTATTCAAAGTTTTTATATCTGTATAGGCAAACAAACTTCCAAAAAAGTTATTTGATTTAATAATTCCGGCAACTGTAAAATCATCAACGTTATTCTGACCGTAAATTGTCTGACAGGTAAAAGTAACTTTATCACCGACTTCAAGATTCATCGAATTTGCAGTAGAATCACTGATTATTAAAGCATTATTCCAGCTAAAATTTTCAGTTCCTCCAGAAGCAAACTGGAATGATTCAAGAAGATTTTTATCCATTAATTCACGACCATACACAGTTATAATCGATTTTTTTCCTTCAAAAATCATCTGACCGGAAGTCATCGAATAAAACGAAAGATATTCATAATCAATATTACATTTTTCTACAACATCTCTGATATATGAATCGTCTCGAACAATAGAAGCAAGTGAAGGTTTACTACCATCTAAAGGTTCAATTCTTTCTTCACCCTGAATTAAAACTGTTCCACCAAGAAGCTGAGTTAACTGTTTTTCAAGATTTTCTACCATTCCTGTTATAAGACCGTCAACAAAAGTAATAACGAAAAATCCAAATGCAATTGCAATTGCAAGAATCGCATTTCTTCTTTTTTGACGGGTTAAATTTTTTAATGCAAGTTTAAAAGTTCCACTCATTTTTTTCTCCTGTAAATAATTATTCCTTACTTAATGCTTTTAAAGGAGTAATTTTTAAAGCATAAGATACAGGATAAAGATTACTTAACAATCCGCCTAAGAATGTTAATACAATTGTTGTAACAATAATCGTAACAGTAGGTGTAAAATGAATAAGTCCACCACCTAAAATCATTTTTACAATAGAATTAGTAACAGCCCATTCCTGAGCATTAATAATTTTTGAGACAATCAATGCAAGTATTACACCAATTATTGATGTAGCCAGTGTTAATATAGCTGACTCTGTAAAGAATAAAGAACGTACAAAACTTTTTTTAGCACCAATAGCACGCATTGTTCCGATTTCACTTGTTCTTTCCATAATACTTACAGTCATAGTATTCATGATGATGATAAATACAACTACAGCAAGAATAATAATTAAAATATTAAAAATCATTCCAATACCGGCAACTGTCTGTGAATACGAATAGGCAGCCATTTTCCAGTTCATAGCCTGAACGTTCAAACCTGCTTCTGTAAATTTCTGATTTAATTCCAGAATAATTTTTTCTGTCTGAGAAGGATTTTTTACCTTCATAAGAAAATAATGCCATGCACCGTCATCTGTCTGATTTAATTCATCGCGTAAAGTTGTATCACCTAAAATATCATCAAAATCGACTGATGTAGATGTAATAGAATCATCTGTAATATCTGCAAATAAATCATCATCACCGCCAAACAAATCGTCTTCATCTAAAGATGATATAGACAAATCTACAAAATCAGGCAAATCCTGTGAAAAAGAATTTCCATATGTTAAATCTGCAAAAGCTCGTACAAAAGAAGGATTACAATAAATACACTGGAACATTGCAGAATATTCATTTGCAGGTTTAATAATTCCTGTAACTACAGCTTCTCGTAAAACGCCGTTTGTATTTGCACCAGCAACAAGAACTTTATCACCAATATTTAACATTGTTCCATAAAGTGATTCAAATGCATTCTTTACACGTTCATCAACAATAATTTCATTTGTATTTGGAGTTGGATAAGTTCCCTCTACAAACTGAATGCCTGAAAATGTCTGCCAGTAAGTTTCTGTTTCACCGGCAAATAACATAGAAATCGGAATATCATCTAAAGAAATATCTTCTTTTTCAACAAGTGCAGATAAATCCATTTCACTGTTATCTCCTTCTGCAACCAAAACCTGTGCAGAAATGAGTTTTGTTACTTTATCAATTCCATCTGTTGATTTAATAATTTCTTCAACTTTTTCTATATCTGCAATTGCAGGTAACTGAGGAATTTCACCTGTAATATTTGTTGTATTTACACCAAAAATATCGTTTATTGCACCTTTTTCTGGATTTGTACCAATGGCAATATCACCTGTATAATTTGCACGGAAATCTTTTTCCAGTCCGCGGTTTACTGATTCAAGAAAAGCATTACCTAAAATTACAATTGCTACTCCAAAAATTAAAAATAATGAAATAATAATTGTTTTAGATTTATGTTCCTTTAAGTTCCGCAATGCAAGTCTAAAAATTTCTTTCATTAACGGCTCTCCATTTTATATTCTTCTGCACCAACTCTGTGTTCTTCATTTTTAACCTGTCCGTCAAAAATAGAAATAACATGATCACACATATCTACAATTCGAGAATCATGTGTTGAGAAGATAAATGTTGTCTTGAATTCACGATTCAACTGCTTCATAAGAGAAAGAATCTGTGAACTGTTTTTTGAATCAAGGTTTGCGGTTGGTTCATCAGCAAGAATTACAGGAGCTTTAGTTACCAATGCTCTTGCAATTGCAACTCTCTGACGCTGACCACCAGAAAGTTCAGAAGGTTTGTGAGTTTCCCATCCTTTAAGACCAACTTTTTCAATTAAGAATTCAATCCATTCTTTCTTTTCTTTTTTAGAGAACGAATCTACTGGACATTCCAATTCTTTATCAGATGGTTTTAATAAAAGTGGAAATTCAATATTTTCGTATACATTAAGAACTGGAATAAGATTAAAAGTCTGGAAAATAAAACCAAGTTGTGAACGGCGTAATCCTGTTATTCTTTTATCCAGTTTATTTGGAATACTTGTCTTAATTTTAGGATTTCTTTTTTCATTATAATTATTCAATCTACCGGCATCTAACTGTGTACTTTCTAAATCATATCCACGATAAACATCAATATCATTAATATAAAGATTACCGCTTGTTGGTACGTCAATTAAACCAATCATATTTAATAATGTAGATTTTCCTGATCCAGACGGACCTGAAATTGCCGCAAATTCACCTTTTTCAATATTAAAAGAAATTTCTTTTACAGCTTCAACTTTTTGTTTTCCTAATGGATAAGTTTTGCATATTTTCTGCAAAGTTACTACGGACATATCAATCTCCCAAAATAAAAAATATATATTAGTTTTTAAATTAATAAATTTTTTTTATAAAGTAAAGAATAATTTTTTAAGAAAACACTTATTTATCTATAGTAACTGTTTTGAATTCCAATCTGATTTCTGTATTTTGCAACAGTTCTTCGTGCAATTTTTATTCCTTCAACATTTAAAAGCTGACAAAGTTCATTATCAGAATAACCCGGCTTTTCTTTTAATAAAGAGGCAATTTTATTTTTTACAACTACAGAAGAAATTTTATTATTATCAGCTGTATTTAAAGATGATGAAAAGAAATAACTTACAGGAAAAATTCCCCATTCACACTGAAGATATTTACTGTCTTTTTTATTCGCCATTCTTGAAACTGTAGATTCATGAATCTGTAAAATTTGTGCAACCGTACGTCTTGTTAATGGAACAAAATTTTCTTTTCCGCTTAAGAAAAATTCTTTCTGCTTGCTTACAATCACACAGCCTTGAAGAATAATTGTATTTTCACGATAAAGCAGATTTTCTATAAATGATTTTGCTTTTTCAAGAAGATTTTTATCACCAGTAAAATTTTTATCTAAAGAAACTTCCGGTAAAACTCCACTGGCATATTTTACCTGAAAATAATTATCATCATCACCTTTTACAAGTCCCTTTGAAAAATCATCAACCGGTAAATAGCCTTTTTTCTTTTCAACCGTCAAAACTACATCCGGCCCCGTAAAATCAGCTTTTGACGTATCACTGATATAGTCCCCTGCAGGATACGGATTTAAATTGCGAATATATGCAAGTGAGTCTTCTATAATTTCTTTAGAAAGATTAATTTTATCAAGAATAATTTCTGATGCAAAAGATTTTGAATGCCAGTCTTCTCTAAATTTATTCAAGCGGTTCAAAATTTTTTCCGGTACAGGAGGATTTAGAAATTCCAGATGATTTTCTTCCAGTAAAAAAAGTGTAAGCTCTGATGCATCACCATTAATTTTTGCCTGTACCAAAAGACTTTCGGTAACATTTTTACAGCAGGTTCCAACAGGATCCATACGCTGAATTCTTTCTATACATTTTAAAACAAGTTCTTTTGTCTGCTTTGGTTTTGATTTATCAATAAACGAAAAAGGATCAAGCATTGAACCATAACAGCCGTTTTTATCAAGATTATAAATTAATTTCTGGCAAAGTTCATATTCATCTGAAGAAACTTTAGACATATTCAACTGCGACATTAAATGCTGCTGTAAAGTTTCTCCCCTGTCTTCTCGTGCTTCTAAAACTGACTGTACATCTACCGAAGATGATGATAATTCTCTTTTATGAACAAAACTGTTTTTTTCAATTTTTAATGCAGGATTTTCATCTGCCTGTTTATAAATTTCCTGTGTAAGATTTTTAGAACTCATGGCAATCATATTTACAGCCTGAATCTGTTTTTGCGACAGTTTCTGAACCTGCTTTTGAGTCTGCTTTTGTGATTGTTTTTGAATTTGTGAAATTGCCATTAATTTATTGTAGCATAAATTTTTATCAAACTGTATACTTTGCTTATGAAAACAATTAAAGAATTAGGATTAAGAATCCCAGAAATTTTATTACCAAAAAACATTAATTTAAAAACATGGTCAGTAATTGCCTGCGACCAGTACACACAAGATAAAGATTATTGGAAAAAAGCAGAAGAAACTGCAGGAACAAATCCTTCTACTTTAAATTTAATTTTACCAGAAGTTTATTTAAATTCTCCAGATAAATCCGAACGCATTCAGAAAATCAGACAGACAATGAATGATTATATTAAAAATGATGTATTCGCACCTGCAAAAAATTGTTTTATCTCTGTAGAAAGAAAAACAGCATTCAACAGAACAAGAAAAGGTCTTGTAGCACAAATAGATTTAGACACTTATGAATGGAAACCTTTCAGTAAAGCAAATATTCGAGCAACAGAAGCTACAATCGTTGAAAGAATTCCACCACGCATGGAAATTCGAAAAGGTGCTTCTCTTGAACTTCCACACATAATGCTTTTAGTAAATGATAAAGAAAAGAAACTTGTAGAAGGAACTTTATCTTTAGTAAACAAAAAAGCTCCTGTTTATTCAGGTGAACTTATGAATAATGGCGGTTCAATAAAAGGATGGGAAGTTTCTTCTGATGAAGAAATTGCATATGTTACAAAAGCATTAAACGAAATAGCTCAAAAAAATTCTTCTGATGACGGTTCAACATTCTTATTTGCCGTTGGTGACGGAAACCATTCTCTTGCGACCGCAAAAGCAGTTTGGGAAGAACACAAAAAAGAACTTATCGCAAAAAATGCCTCTTCAGAAGAAATAGAAAATTGTCCTGTAAAATTTGCACTTGTAGAAATAGTAAATATTTATGATGACGGACTAACTTTTGAACCAATCCATAGAGTTATTTTCAATGCAGATAATGAAAAATTAATTGATTACCTTGCAGTAAAATTAAACGGAACAAAAGAAGAACTTTCCTCAAAAGAGGATTTAGAAATTGCAGTAAAAAATTCCTGGGCAAACTTCGGTTTTGCATTTGTTGATAAAAACAATTCTCAAAAATACATTCTTCTTAAAACAGAAATAAAAGAACTTGCTGTTTCAAGACTCCAGCCAGAAATTGATGATTTCTTATCTGATAAATCAAAAGATACAGAAATTGATTATATTCACGGAACTCAAGAAGTATTACAACTTGGTACAAAAACAAATTCTATCGGCATTCTTCTGCCACCAATTGCAAAAGACAGTTTCTTTGAAACAATCAATGGCAGAGGCCCTCTTCCAAGAAAAAGTTTTTCTATGGGCGAAGCTGATGAAAAAAGATTCTATCTTGAATGCCGAAGATTATTCAATTAACAGTCTTCTATAATTCGTAAAATAGTTTTACTAAACTGATCTGCTTTTGCTTCACCAATTCCATAACAGTTTAGTAATTCTGCTTTACTTGAAGGTTTTTTCGCAGCAATATCATATATTGTTTTATCACCAAAAATTACATATGGAGGAACATTCATATCATCAGCTTTACGTTTTCTCCATTTTTTTAATGATTCTACAATTAACTCTCCACGAGAATCATCTTTTAACGGACGTTCCGCAATAAATTTAACACCAGAGTGTTTTTTATAAACTGCAGTTTCCTGCTTGGCTTTTGGAAATGCAACAGTTTTACTAAATGGTAATAAAATAGTTTCTCTTCCAGTTACTGCAGATTTTCCAAAAGAAGTTACTTTTAAAATACTATACTCACCTTCTTTTCTTAAATAATCAGCTGATATTAATAAATCTATTAAAACAAACCAGTCATCTTTTGAAAGTTCTTTCCCAATTCCCCATGTAGAAATTAAATTATGATTATTATCAATAATTCTTTTATTGTTAGAACCAAGTAAAACATCAATAATATATGAAGAACCAAAACGCTCACCTGTTCGTAATATACAACAAAGCAGTTTTTGAGCTAAAACAGTTACATCTTTTTTAGGAATCTCTCCGTTTACACAAATATCACAACAACATTTTTTTTGCTCTTCGGTAGTATTTATATACTTTTCACCAAAATAAGCAAGGATTTCTTTTCTACGGCAAATTCTCGAAGTTGCAAAATTTACCATTTTCTGTAAAAGCAACTCTGACTTTTTAGAATCAGCAGACTCTTCAAAGAAGAAACGTATTTTATGAACATCACCGGCAGAATATAATAAAAGCGCATGACTATTTAAACCATCTCGCCCTGCACGACCAATTTCCTGATAATAAACTTCTATAGATTTAGGTAAATCATAATTAATTACAAAACGAACATTTGGTTTATTAATTCCCATTCCAAAAGCAACAGTTGCAACAATAATCTGAATCTCATCACGAATAAACATTTCCTGATTTTTTGTACGAGTATTATCATCCAGACCTGCATGATAAGCAGCAACAGAATATCCCATTTTATCCAAAGCAGAAGATAATTCATCTACCTGACGTCTTGAAAAACAATAAATTATTCCACTTTCGCCCAAGTGTTTTTTTATACAATTAACGACCTGTTCAAGAGGATTCTTTTTTATCTGAACTTCAAGAAAAATATTCGGACGATTAAAACTTGAAACAAAAGTTTTCGCATTTTTCATTCCAAGATTTTTTGTAATATCAAGGCGAACCTGTTCCGTAGCCGTTGCAGTTAAAGCAAGCATTACTGCATCTTTAAACAACTGATGAAATCCTTTTATTTCAAGATAATCAGGTCTAAAATCATGGCCCCACTCGGATACACAATGCGCTTCATCAATAGTAATACAGCTTACAAGTAAATCATCAGAAGTAAAAAGTTCTCGAATTCTCGAAGTTGCAAGTCCCTCTGGCGAAACATAAACAATCTTTACATTACCAGCTTTTATTTCATTAACAGTTGATTTATATTCATTAAAAGAAAGCGAACTATTTAAAAATGCCGCATGAATTCCAGAAGCTTCCAGTGAATACACCTGATCCTGCATCAAAGATATAAGCGGAGATACAACAATTGTAATACCTTTAAAAATCAAAGCTGGAATTTGATAACAAATTGATTTACCACCACCAGTAGGCATTACAGCCAGAGTATCTTTTCCTTTTAAAACTTCCTGAATAATCTCTTTCTGATACGATCTAAACGAATCATATCCAAAGACAGTTTTTAATACAAATTCAGGAGTAGTATTCTCAAAAGTTTTTGAATTCATTTTTACATAATTATTATAGCATAACCCCACTTGAAAAACCTCTTTTTATTTGTTATATTGACTTTAATTCGCCGGAGTGGTGGAATGGTAGACACGACAGACTCAAAATCTGTTGCGAGCAATCGTGTAAGAGTTCAAGTCTCTTCTCCGGTAATAAAAGATAGCTTTCTGTATAAGAAAGCTTTTTTATTTTAACAATACTTCTTTTTAACAGGACTGAACTCGGCGCAAGCATCAACTTGCGCCCCAGCCTTTCATTCGTTTTTTATTATTCATTCCACAATCCTAAATATCTGGAATTAAATCTGCACAAACCTTTCTGTAACTGACAGCTTCTTCTATATGCTCTGGCTTTATTTTTATAGAATCATCTAAATCAGCTATAGTTCTTGCAACTTTTATTATTGATGCAATCGCTCTTGGAGAAAAACCATATCTTTCTGAAGCACCATCAAGTATTTTTTTACATTCAGCATTTATTTTACAAAAATCTAAAATTTCCTGAGGATTCAATTTTGCATTTTTTACGCCCTGTCTTTTTCTTTGAATCATCACAGCTCTGGCAACACCTTTTCTAATTTCTTCTGTTGATTGGAAACCTTCTCTTTCTTCCGATTCTTTACCAGTTTCATTTTCAACAAAAACACGCAAATCAACCCTATCAAGCAATGGTGAAGAAAACTTTTTCCAATACTGTTCAATTGATTTAGCACTGCATAAACAGATTTTTGTCTTTGAACCAAAATTTCCACACGGACAAGGATTTACAGCCATCAGCAGCTGAAACTGTGCCGGATATGTTGTATTTCTTCCGGCTCTACTTAAAGTTATCGCTCCACTTTCAAGAGGAACACGCAGCATCTGAAGAACTGAACTTCTAAATTCACCTGCTTCATCAAGAAACAAAACACCATTATGTGCAAGAGAAATCTCTCCCGGTCTACAATTCACACCGCCACCACAAATGCCTTCAATTGATGCAGTTTGATGCGGAATCCTAAAAGGCGGGTATCTGACCAGCGGTTCCGAAGGTTTTATCAGACCAGCCAAAGACCAAATCCTCGTAACCGACTGAGCTTCTTCAATCGTCAACAACGGCAGTATAGAAGGGAACTTCTGAATAGCCATAGTTTTACCACAACCGGGTGAACCTAAAGCCAAAAGATTATGACCACCGGCCGCTGCAATCTGCAAAGCACGAATCAGCTTACGCTGACCTTTTATTTCTGCAAATTGAAAACCGGGAAAGAGTTCAGAAAAATAGACACCATCAATCTGGACGCTTCCAGGAGGTAAATAATTTGTTAATCCATTTTGATTATTTCTTGCTTCAAAAAAACTTGAATCTTTTAATGCTTTAAATGCATTTTCTAAAGAGTCCGCACCATAAACCTGAACTCCAGGAATTTCTCTTGCTTCATCTGCATTTTGAATTGGAACAATACATTTCATTATTCCACAGGAAGCGGCAGTTGAAACAGCAGCATGAACACCTTTAACAGGTCTGACTTTTCCAGAAAGTTCAAGTTCTCCCATTACTAAAACTGAATCACTGATAAATTCCGCAGAACCATTAGCAAGTTGTTCTTCCGCCATTACACCAAGTGCAATCGGCAAATCAAAACCAGCGCCTTCTTTTTTCAAATCTGCAGGAGATAAACTGATTAAAACCCTTTCTTTTGGAAACTCAAAACCTGAATTTCTAATTGCAGCCTGCATTCTTTCTCTAGATTCTTTTACAGCACTATCTGCAAGTCCGACAATATCTACAGCAGGTATACCTCTTCTTAAATCAATTTCTACTGTTACCAGTGCACCTTCATAACCAAAAGGCGAAAACGAATAAATTTGCATACAATAAACCCCTAAGAATTATTATTTCTTACAGGTAATATTATTAAAAAAGAATTTTTCGGACCGAATTCTACAAAAATTCTAAATAATTTTTCAGCTGATAATAATATTTGTCATCAATTTTTTTATTACCACAAGTATGCCCTAATTTTCTGTCTGCACGGATTTTTTCACCGTGAAAATCACTACCGGCAGTTACAATCATACCTAATTTTTCTGCAAGTTCTTCCAGTCGTAAACATTCAGTCACTCTTGCTCCAGGATGAAATGCTTCTAAACCGACAACTCCCCTATCATAAAAATCCTTAAAAACATCATCCATTTTACCCCACGAAAGATACAATGACATAGGATGTGCAATAATCGGTACACCGCCGGATTCTTTTATTGCGACAATAGCTTCATCTAAATTAGTACCAACTCTGTCGACATACCATTTTCTACCACGCGCAAGATACTGGTCAAAAGCCTGTTGATTTGTTTTTACAATTCCTTTTTTTACAAGTTCAGCAGCCAGATGAGGACGACCAATTACAGTTTCCGGAAAATCTTTTGTTATTTCTTCTATATTAATATCAATTCCATCATTCTGCATTTTTTCTATCATCTGTAGATTTCTAATTTCGCGATTTTTTACAAGAGATTCAAGAATTCCAGTCAACGATGATGATATAGTTGTAAATCCTAATCCTAAAAGATGAAATTCCCCTGTTGGAAAATTAATATTCAATTCTACACCGGGGATAAAATCAATTTTGAATTTTTTAGCTGCTTTTTTAGCTTCTTCCAGACCGTCTACAGTATCATGATCTGTAATTGCAATTGCTTTTATATTCTTTTCCGAAGCTTTTTCTATAATTTGTGATGGAGAATATTGCCCATCAGAAGCTGTTGTATGAACATGTAAATCAATCATTTTTTTAGAATAGCATATTTTAAACTCTTATGATATAATGTTTAATAGGTTTAAAAAAGTTCATACTATATGAAATAGAGGAATTAAAATAATGCCAAAAGCGATGCAATACACAAAGGGCTCAATCATCTATTTTGAAGGTGACAAAGATGAAAGAATTTTCATCATGCAAAGTGGCTCTGTTCTTCTTACAAGTACTGATATAGAATCTGGACAACCGGTAGCCGAACAGGTAAGAAACGGTGAATTTTTCGGAGTAAAATCTGCTTTCGGTCATTTTAAACGTGAAGAAACAGCAACTGCACTTGTACCAACTGTTGCCGTAGCTCTTACAATACAAGAATTTGAACTTCTTATAAGTAATAATAAACAACTCATAATGAAAATGCTTCGTGTATTTTCAAACCAGCTCAGACAAATTCACAAAAAAACAGAATTAATTTTAAACAACATCAGTGAAGACCAGCAGTCTGGAATGCTTACAGTTGCAAAATGTTTTTATGATGATGAACAATATCGTGCAGCCTGTGATGTTTATTTAAAATTCTTAAAACGATATCCAAATACAATCAGAAAAGAAGAAGTTGCAAAACTATATGCTGATTCAAAACTTCATAACGAAAGAGCAGCAATGCATAGCAAAATAAAAGAAAATCCGGAAGAATCAGAAGAAGATACAGCATCATTAAAATTATTTTCTCTTCCAGCTTTTGAACGTTTTGCAAAACAATATGAACCTGGCGAAGTTATTATTTCTGAATATGAACCAGGTGACTGCTTCTATCTTATTCAAAGCGGAAAAGTACAGCTTGTAAAAAGCGTAAACGATAATCTTAAAAATCTCGACATTTTAAAACCAGGCGAATTCTTTGGTGAAATGGCAATTCTTGATAATTCACCACGTTCTGCAACATGTGTCGCTATTGGAAATGTAAAATGTCTTGAATTCAATAAAGACAACTTTGAATTATTAATTACAGGAAACCCTCAAATTGCCCTTGTTTTACTTAAACTTTTCTGTAAACGAATTTACGATCAGAAACGAAGATTCAGAATCCTTGTAATAAAAGATTTACAGGCTAGAATTGCAGATGTATTCCTTATGTTAGACGAAATGAATCCTCCATTAAAACCAATGGATAAAATGAGAAGATTCAATATCACAATTTCCGACATAGCACACTGGTCTGGTTTATCTGCAGAAGTTGCAAGAGAAGAACTCAATAAATTAGTCGAAAAACGAAAAATTGAAATTCACGACGGTTACATGATTATTACAAATATCGCCGACATCAAACGAATGTACGATACCCGTGTAGCCGGTGCCAACAACACTCGTTAAAAACTAACAAACAATTAAAATTATTGCCGATTTAGCTCACCTGGTAGAGCAGCACCCTCGTAACGTGCAGGTAGTTGG
>CALAUH010000323.1 GCA_937892225.1 uncultured Treponema sp. | reverse complement strand
GCTGCTATGCGTTATACAGAATCTAGATTATCTAAGATTTCTCTAGAATTACTTAGAGATATACGTAAAGATACAGTAGATTTTTCTCCAAACTTTGATGAACAAGAAAAAGAACCAAATGTATTACCTTCACGTTTTCCTAATATTTTAGTCAATGGAACAACAGGTATTGCGGTTGGTATGGCAACAAATATGCCAACACATAACCTTAGAGAAGTAGCTGCAGCAATTTCTGCTTACATTGATAATAAAGATATTACCATTGAAGAATTGATGCATTACATCAAAGGACCAGATTTTCCTACAGGCGGTATTATCTATGGTACTGCTGGAATTAAAAAAGCTTATACTACTGGTCGTGGTAAAATCACAATTCGTTCTAAGTTTACAATTGAAACAGATAAACATGGCCGTGAATCAATTGTATTTACAGAAGTTCCTTATGGAGTAAATACAACAAATATCATTACAAAAATTAAAGAATTAATCAGAGATAAACAGATTGAAGGAATTACAAATGCTAATGATGAATCTTCAGATCGTCTTGGTATGCGTCTTGTAGTTGATTTGAAAAAAGGTGCAATTACAAAATTAGTTTTAAATCAGCTTTTTGCAAAAACAGAACTTCAGTCAAATTTTGGTGTAATCAATCTTGCACTTGTTCCTCAAATTAAAGAAGGTTCATTAAGATATAACGAACCAGAATTACAGCTTCCAGAAACATACTTAAAACCAGAAGTTTTAAATCTTAAACAGTTAATAATGCACTTTGTAAATCATCGTGATGAAGTTATTACTCGTCGAACAATTTATGATTTAAAAGTTGCTAAGCATAGAATGCATATTCTGGAAGCTTTAATTACAGCAATTAATAATATTGATGAAGTAATTAAAATCATTAAAGCAAGTCGTGATACAGAAGATGCTAAACTTCAGCTTGAAAAGAGATTTAATTTTGATGATGAACAGGCACAGGCAATTGTTGATATGCAGCTTAAACGCCTTACTCATTTACAAATTGAAGATCTTCAGAAAGAAATAAAAGAACTCCAGGCTTGGATTGATTATCTTCAGGATTTGCTTGATCATCACGAAAAAATTTTACAGAAGATTAAAGATGAAACAAATGAACTTGCAGAAAAATATGGAGATGATCGCCGTACAGATATAGTTCATGATGAAGTAGAAGAGATCAATGTTGAAGATATGATTAAAGATGAAGACATGGTTGTTATGATTTCTCGTCTTGGTTATATCAAACGTGTATCTGCAGCTAAATATAAAAAGCAGGGTAGGGGAGGAACTGGTAGTTACAGTACAACTCTTATAGAAGATGATTATGTAAATCAATTATTTATTGGTTCAACAAAAGAACATCTTTTATTTATCACAAATATTGGCCGTGCTTATTGGATAAAGATTCATGAAATTCCAGAATCAGAAAAGACAAGTCGTGGTGCTCATATCAAAGGTCTTTTACAAGTTGGACCAGATGAAGAAATTACAACAATTGTATCACTTAAAGAATTCTCTGATGATTTATATTTATTTATGACTACAGCAAAAGGTGTAGTTAAAAAGGTTCGTTCAACAGAATTCCAGAATGCAAAGACAAGAGGAATTATAGGAATAAAACTTAATGATAATGATAAATTAATCAGTGCAATTCCAACAACTGGTGATTCAGATATTATGCTTATTTCAAGAAGAGGAAAAGCATTACGCATAAAAGATGATTCTGTTCGCTGCATGGGAAGAGCTAGTTGTGGTATAAAAGGAATGAAGCTTTCTGAAGGTGATGAAATTGCTGCTGCAGTAAAAGTTGAAAATGATGCTAATATGATTTTACTTACAGAAAAAGGTTTTGGAAAAAGAATCTCATTTGATTTATATGCTCCACATGGAAGAGGAACTGGTGGTCAAAGAGTCTTTGGAAATACAGAAGGTAAAGGTGAAATCATAGGTGCATTAAATGTTAAAGATAATGATGAACTTGTTTGTATGACAAGTCAGGGAAAAACTTTAAGATTTAAAGCAACTGATATTAAAGAACAGGGACAAGGAGCATCTGGAGTTAAGATAGTTAAAGTTACAGACCCAGATTTCCTTGTTGGAATAGATAAAGTCGAAGAAAAAGAGGAAGAAAACAAGTAAAATCTTGTAATTCTTTGTATTATAAGGAATTACAAGATTTTATAAGTAATTTTTAAATAAATTCATAAAAAAATGAAAATTTATTTAAAAATATGCTCTTTTTACGTTGACAAAAAAAATTATTTCATTGATAATTAATTTATCAGGGAAACTACTATTTAGAAATAGTTTAGGGGTTAATATATAATCATCAGGCAAGGCTGGTCGAGATTTTCGATCAGCTTTTTTTTATCCACAATTTATTCACAATGTGGATAAGTTCAAATTTAAAAGTGTTTCATGTGAAACAAAAGTTATACACAATATCCACAAAGTTATCCACAATTTAAAATGTTTCATGTGAAACATTAATTCTTAAAATTTATAAAATCTAAAATAAAATTTGTTCCACGTGAAACAATAATAATTATTTAATTTGTTTTAAATTGATTATACATTTAATTTGGTTTCACGTGAAACTAAATTAGTTGTTTATTAATAAAATAAAATTATTATTAAATGAAAAGTAATGTTATAAAATTGCAGTAAAAAGTGTTTCACATGAAACGTTCTAATAATGAAAAAATGAATATAATATTATGCTTATTATATTGTTCCACGTGAAACAAATATTAAAATGAATAACGAACGTTAGTTAGACTTATTTTTTATAAAATTTGTTAACCACTAAATATAGTGTAAATTTTGTAAATTTGTTTGAATTTTCTCTAGAATCTAAAATGGTCGTTAGTTAGTTATTAAGAAAATAGAAAATTAATATTTAAAATAAAAAACCTATTTCAGATTTAATATAAATCCAAAATAGGTTTTAGATAAATAATATAAAGATTAATTAAGACTTAACTTTTTCTTTGCAGCTTTTTTCGTTTATTCCATAACCTGCTTCAGAAAGAAAAAGGAAATTTTGATTATTTAAAGTTTTTGCCATATCTTCTAAATTAATCTTAAATCTTTTTATTTTATTATTCTTTATTTTTAATGTTACCAGAATTTTTTGATTTTGATTGTTTTTTAAATCTGATAGCATTTTTTCAAAAGAACCGTCTTCATATAGTTTTTTATTTTTTAATATATACATACCATATAAATATTTTTTTACATCATACATTTCTACTAAAAATTCTATGCTGATAATTCCTGCTTCCATATCACCTTGTGGATCTATGAAATCTTCTAAAATATATGGTAATTTAACATCTTTATATTCTGCTTTTGAAAATAATCCCATTTATTTTTCCTTTTTTGTTTTTCCAGAAATCTTTTTGAATAATTTTTTTATTAATCCTAATTTTCCAAAAGATAACCAGTAGAGAAGTGCAATTAAAAGAATAATTGGAATTCCAAAAATAATTATGTTGATAATGAACATTAATAATCCAGATAAGAAAGCTAATATTTTAGAAACTAAATTTGTGAATGAATTACCTAAATCTGGTTTAATAATGCCTCTTTCTGTTTTTCCCTGTGGTAAGAAAAGACTTAAATTAATTGTTGAATAATTAACAAGACTGTCAAATCTTTTAAGTTTGCCTTCCATGCTTTCCAAATCAGAAATAACTTGATTTAATTTATCTTCAACTTCCAGGAGTTCTTTTGTATTATTTGCTTTAGAAAGATATGATTCATATTTATCTCTCAATATTTTTTTAGTATTAATACGTGTTTCCAAATCATAATATTCATCTGTTATATCATTTGTATTAGTACTGCTGCTTTTTAATTTTCCCATAGAACCAATTGAATTCATGGCATCATCAAATAATTCTGAAGGAACTTTTATTGTATAATTACTGTAAGTTTCATTTAAACTTGAAGAAGAAATATATCCATTGAATTGTTTAATCCATTCTTGAATTTGCGCATCAATACTGTGAATACTAGTTACTTCTAAATTAATATAACCATTTTTAATAAGTTTTCTTTGAATTTGTTCATTTTGTAATTTATTAGTATTGTTTTTAGAAACACTGTTTGGTTTTTCAGAAGCTGTCATTTCAAAACTTTCATTAAGAGATGGGTTATATCCATTACCATAATAATCTGAAGCTTCTTCATCCATAATTGCTTTTGCTTCATAAAGCATTTCTTTTTCTGCAGATTTTGAACTGCATGAAAAACAAATTGTACAAATAGATAAAATAACTACTGTTATTTTTTTTGAATTAATTTTTTTCATATTACTCCATTTTAGAAAATTATTAATTTCTAGATTTTAATTTTATAAGAATGCAACGCAATCTTTTATATAATAAACAATTTAATTCCTATAAGGTTTTGTGAATTTATAAAATTTAGGTGCTTTATAATCAATATGCCAACCGCCGTTGTAAAATCCATTATCGTCAGCTGTAGGTGAAATAAAAATTACGTTTAAAGGATTTTCAGTATCATATATAAAAGTGTTTGATTTCCAGGTTTCTTTATTATTGGTTTTGAATCCGTTTTGTTTATCTTTTGGTGTATAAACTGAAATATAATATTTACCCGGTTTAAAATAAATATGAGTTGCCATTCCACCAGAAATATAAACGCTTTTTTTATAAGAATAATAAACATTTGGTTTATCATACCAGGCATAAAAATATCTGCAGTTAGATTTTAATACATCATTTCCATTTTCATCCGTTATAGATAAATAACAATTTACATCATTTATTTCTCCATTATTATATGGTCTGTAAATTATTAATGCATTAAGTGATGTAAAGAGATTTAATAGAATTAAATAAGAAATGATTTTCTTCATATTTAGATTATCGAAAGAAAAATATTTTATATTAAAAAATATTCTGCTATGAATACGACAATACAGCAGACACATGCAACAGGAAATAATCCGGCACCAAACCAAGATAAAATAATTCCAATTACAAGTGCTATTAATCCCGAAATAGGAGTTTGTGTTGCTTCAATAATTGCAGGAAATGTCATAACAGCTAAAGTAACATAAGGAACATAGTAAAGAAAAGATTTTATGAATGTATTTTTAATAGGTTTTCGTATAAGGGTTAAAGGTAAAACTCTAATCAAGTAAGAAACTATTGCAGCTATAAAAATATAAATGTATGGATTATTATTCATTTTGTTCCTCACAGTTTGGATCTTTTATTGGTTTGATGATTGCAATAATTGATGAAATTAAAATTGTCAGAATTATTGTTCTATTTCCACCAGATAGATTTTTTATATAAGGAATGATTCCACATAAATAACTTGCTGCAAAACTTGTTATAACAGCAATTAATATTATAAAGTCTTTTTTTGCAGGTGGTATGATGATGGCAATAAACATTCCATACAAAGCTACAGATAAGGCACTGACGATATTTTGTGGTAAGAAATTTCCGGCAAGAATTCCGAAAGAAGTTCCTATTGCCCAGAGAGGAACAGAAATTGCAATTGCACCATAATTATATAACGGATTAATAAAACCTTTACGTGCGATAGTAATTCCGAAGATTTCATCGGTAACGCCAAAGCCTACACCGAATCTATGTATTAATTTTGTTTTTGGATCAAAGCGCTGGCTGAGTGCACAGCTCATTAAGAAATATCGTGCATTTACAACAAAGGTAATTATTGCTATCTGCAGGTAACTTGCTTTTTCTATAATAGAATTAAAAAGAGCATTTTCTCCTGCAGATGCAACATTAAAGAAACTTGCTATAAATCCTTGTGTTGCATTTAATCCTGCTTTACTTGCGAGGATACCTAAAGAAAACGCAACGGCGAAATATCCTAAACCAATAGGAATTCCGTCGCGAACGCCTTCTAAAAATACGTTTCTTTTCATAGTAATTACTGATTAGTTTATTTATTGATAAATTCTTCTACTGCTTTTACGCATTCATAAACTAATGCATCACAGTGTTGTTTTTTATCTCCGCCTGCATCTGCATTTTGTTTTAATAAATCTTTGCAGTCTAAACAGCCATTATGATTAGTCTTGATTTTATTTAAGAATGAACGGATTGTATCAGGATCTTCTACACCATAAAAACCTAAAACCATTAAGGCTCCAGTTACAGCACCACATACACTTCCAGATTTCATACCTGAACCAAAGTTTGATGAAATTTTAAATGCCTGTTCATCTGAAAGGCCAATGTCTGATGCAAATGACAATAAAACTGATTGTGCACAGTTATAATGTTTGTCTGTTGCATTTCTTAAAGATTCTGCTTTTTCTAAAAATTTACTCATTGTTTTTCCCCCAACAATTTTATAATGATTTTTATTTATAAATTCTTTTAACCTTTTTTGTAGTTGTCATTTCTAAAGGTTCATCAAGAATTGTAGTTTTAGAAATGCGCTGGTAAGGTAAAAGAGATTTATTAACTTTATCAATAATTGTATTTGAATATTCCAATATTTTTTCTTTATCACTTCTTGTGATATTTAATTTCTTTAACATTGAATCTGCAGGATAA
Organism: uncultured Treponema sp.; assembly: GCA_937892225.1. Taxonomy (GTDB): domain Bacteria; phylum Spirochaetota; class Spirochaetia; order Treponematales; family Treponemataceae; genus Treponema_D. Next base: position 21,667 of record CALAUH010000323.1, on the reverse strand, counting down.
ATAAGAGCTTCTATTGCTTCTGCTTTTGATTCTTTATCAATGAAATATCCCATTATTGTAATCTGTTCAAAATCATCTTCTAACTGGAAAGCATTTTCAATTTCTTCTGGATAAACGTTTTTACCACCGTCTGTTACAATCATATTTTTTGCACGACCAGAAAGCATAATATAACCGTCTTTATCTTTCCAGCCTAAATCTCCAGTTTTGAACCATCCGTCTTCTGTAAAGCATTTTTTTGTTTCTTCAGGCATGTTGTAATAACCCTGCATTACGTTATCACCTTTACAGCAGATTTCACCAATACCATCTTCATCAGGTTCATTGATTTTAACTTCTACACCAATTAAGTTTGTTCCTACAGAATTGATATTGAATGCATAAACTGGATTTAAAGCAATAATTGGAGCTGTTTCAGTTAATCCGTATCCTTGTACAAAGTCAATTCCAAGTTCATTGTAAATTTTAAAAACACTTGGTGCTAAAGGACCACCACCGCAAATTGCAATTCTTAAAGTATAAATATTTGCCTGTTTTAATACACTTTTGAATAAAGTTTTACCAGGATTGAATTTGAATATTTTCTTTATGATATAAGAAATGTTTAATAAAAGTTTTATAAAACCGTAAACAATAATTCCTTTTGATTTTATACCTTTCATTATTCCAGCTAAAAGTTTATTGAAGAGAAGTGGTACACCAAGAAGCATTGTGATTTGTCCTTCTTTTAATTCTTTCATTAAACGACTTACAGCCATACTTTTTCCGAATACTAATTCAGCACCAACAGAAATAGATTCAATAAATACAGCAAGCATTGTATAAGCATGATGAATTGGTAAAAGGGCATAAAAAATATCTGTAGGATAAATGTTCATTCTTGTCTGAGCAAAGAAACAATCACTTACAAGATTTTTATGACTGAGCATTACTCCTTTTGGATTTCCTGTTGTTCCACTTGTAAAAAGAATTGCTGCAGTTTCATCTTCTGTAGATAAAGTAATTTTTCCTACTTTGTCTGATTCTAAATTATAAACATAAGTTTCATCATATTTTTTATTTAAAGAATAAGTTTTAAAAGAGAATTTCTTTGAAGTAAAATATTCGTATTTTTCAACATCAGTGAAAAAGAATTTTGGTTTTGCAGTATTAAGAAGATTTTCTAATTCCTGATCATGTAATGCATAATCAAGTGGTGTAATAATAGCACCAGCATAATGTGCAGCTAAATAAACAGTTGCCCATTCAGGAGAGTTTTTACCACTTACAGCAATTCTGTCTCCGTGTTTTATACCATTTACAGCAAACCAGTTAGAAAGCTTTTTTATGTTATTATAAACTTGTGTATAAGTTAAAGTATTTTTTGAACCGTTAGGTCCTTCGAAATCTGTAAAACATTTATTGTTAGGAAAGCGTTTAACAGTGATATCAAAAAGTTCGTTAAGTGTCGGCCATTTTCCGTTAAAATCTTTTCCTCTATATTCATCTAAAAATTTAATTGGATCTGTTTGAGTCATGTTGATAGAAGGCATTTTTTTCCCCTTTAAATTATTATGCTTTAATTTTACAAGATTTACAAATATTAGAAAAGTGTCAAAATCAATAAAATTGACAAAACTAACACTAATTAGTTTGAAAAATTTGTTTCTTTGTTATATTTTGTCTGTTATAATATTATTTATTAATTTTTAAGAGGTTTTTATGAAAAGAAAAAATTTATTTGTTTTTGTAATTATGTCAATTTGTTTATTTTCAAGTTGTATAATTGAGGGCGGTTATTATTCAAATTTAGAAGATAATACTGTGTATGAAATTAGTAATTCTAGAGACTTACAGAATTTCTTAAATGATACAAAAAAAGCAAAAGCTAAAATAATGAATAATTTTAATGTACAAAATGCATTATATTTAGGTCAGGAAGTAGAAGAAAAAGGTGATTATAATCATACAGAAAATTTAAAACTTCCTTCAAAAGAAATAAATTTAGATGGACATTATATTAAAACACAAAAGCAAGTATTTATTGTAAATTATGGTTGTACTTTATCTTTATGGAATTCTGATTCAGAATTTTTTGGTGAATTATTAAGTGATTCAAATGAAGTAGGAATCATAGAAAATTATGGTACTTTATATGTTGAATCTGGAATATTAATTCATTCATGTTATTTAGGATTAGATAATTATGGATTAGTAAAAAAATTAAATTGTGATTTCCGTACAGAAACAGATGATGAAGCTTATTATGCTTATACTGATTATTTATTCTGTATTTATAATAATCCTACTGGTAAAATAGAAAAAATTAAAAGTGATAAAATTTGTTTAGAAAATTATAAAACAAATTCTTGTTGTATATTAAAAAATGAAGGTTATATTGTATCAATAGAATCTGGAATTTTTGATTTATATTATAATAGTTCAAGTACAAATTTTTACGGTTTGTTTAATGATGAAGAAGCAGTAATTGATTATATTTCTTCAGAAGTTAATTTTACAGGTTGTGATAATGTAAATTATGGAACTATAAAAAAGAATTATGCTTCTTTTGATCCTGTTTTAATAAATTATTAATTATTTATTTTTGAGATAGTTGTTATAAAGATCTTCGAGTTCTGGACGACAGCAGATAAAAATTCTGCCTAGTTCAGGATCGAATTGAGTTCCTAAAGACTGCATAATAATTTTAAAAGCTTCATCATAGCTGAATGCATCTTTATAACAACGCTTACTTACTAAAGCATCAAATACATCTGCTAAAGCCATTATTCTTGCTTCAAAAGGAATTTCTTCTTTCTTGAGTTTATCTGGATATCCAGTTCCATCCCAGCGTTCGTGATGAAAATGAGCAATGTTTACAGCGATTTTTTCAAACACTTCATCATCAATATTTTCTAGAACTTTTGCAACAATTCTTGCACCTTCAACAGGATGTTTTTTCATCTGTTCGTATTCTTCTGGAGTAAATTTTCCAGGTTTACGAAGGATAACATCATCTACTGCAATTTTACCTAAATCATGCATAGGAGCAGCTTTTGTGATGTTATCCAAGAAAATAGGTGAATAATTCTGATATGAATCATTTTCTTTAATTTTATCTATAAAAATTTTTACACAATCACTTGTTCTTAAAATATGACCGCCTGTACTGTTATCACGACTTTCGACCATACTAGCCATACCTGTAATAATAGATTCCTGAATAAGCAAAAGTTTTTCTGTCTGATCTTCTACTGTATTAGAAAGTTCCATATTATAGGAATTAATAAAATTGATATAACTTTGCTGGTTTGTATTGTCTTTTAATTCAATTAAATATCCTGTATTTTTTTTACCGGACATTAAATATTTTATAGAGCAGATAACAGATATACCATTATTTTCTAATGGTTTTTCATTTTCTTCATTTTCATCCCAGAAGTTAAGTAAAGAAATTAGTTTTGTTTGAATTGTAAAATCTGATTCTGGAACTTTTTCATCAATTTTTAAGTCTGCAAGAGATGGGAAAACTTTTAAAGCATATGCATTACTTCCCATATATCTTTTTTTCAAGTCAAAGCAGATATAACCGAAATCTTTTCTACGTTCATAAACATTTAATATGTTTGAAGTCATATCGTTCATATTGGTATGTTTAATAATTGGTAAAAGAACGCCTAATGCAATTGTATAACCAAAGTTCATTATTTCTATACCAAGGTTTATAAATTTTGGTATGAGATAAGAAGATGTCATAATTAACATTATGACTATGTAAAGAAGCAAAGATTTTCTTGAAACCTGATTTTTACTAAAAATAGTAATAAGAGCTAGAAGTATGGCAGTTATTATACAAATTCCTACGAAAATATAGAAATAAATGTGTAAAGGACCAAATGTTGATTTTAAATATGATGTACCAAATCTATAAGCTATATCAAAAGTTTTAAAGTAAAGATGATTATCTTTTGTTGTGGCAACAAAAATGATTAAAACTAATGCATAGACAAAACCTATTCTTTGTGCAAAAAGAGGAATTTTAATATTACATAAATCTGCAATAACGAAAAGTAATAATAATGTACTTAAAACAATTCCAATAAAATAAACAAAATATGTTATAAATGCTTCTATTTTGTTTGAACTGAAACAAAGCATTGTATATCCGACACAAACAATACACGCAGATATATATAACAATAATTGATTTTTATTAACTTTTCCTTTCTGCTGTTCAAGAAAAAAAGTTGTTTCAAAAATTGATATTAATGTTGAGAATAAATAAATTAATCTAAGAATTGTAAAATAACTATTATTCATCACAAATATTCTATATCAATATCTGTAATATCGCAAATTTAAATTTTTAATAAATTTTTTGCATTTTGATATAGAATTTTGTCTTTTTCTGTGGAATTTAAATCTAATTTATTAAAGCGTTCAAATTCTTCAGTATGATCCCACATTGGAAAATCAGAACCGAACAGGAAATTTTCAACACCATGTTTTTTTATCATTATATTTGCTTCTTCAACTGGAAGTTTCCATAAAGTGCTGGATGTATCAAAATAAACTTTCTGACCAACAAGATATTCTGTTGAAGCTTTCCATTCTGTATATCCGCCAAAATGTGCAGCAATTAAAATTAAATCTGGATGTTTAGACAATACATTTTTTATTCTTTTTGGACCTGAAAAGTCATATCTGCAATCTCCTGCATGAACTAATACAGGTAATTTAAGATTAGACATAATTTCATAAATTGGATCCATTTTTTCACAATCTATTTGAAATTTCTGAAAATCAGGATGAAGTTTAATTCCCTTAAGTCCGGCATTTTTAATGCGATTCAATTCATTTTCAAAATTTATATAATCCGGATGAATAGTTCCAAATCCAATAAATTCTTTGTGATTAGAAATTTCTGTTAATATAAAATTATTTATAGATTCAACCTGCTGTTCTTTTGTAGCAGTTGAATGAACAACATATTTGTCTACACCAATTTTTGAACCGCTTGCCAATAATTCCGGGATGTGACCGTTATATTTCATTGGAGCTTCATAAAAGTCACCAATTGCTTTTGTTGCTTTTTCTGCAATTTTTTCTGGATAAATGTGAGCATGAAAATCGATAATCATAAAAAGAGTATAGCAAAAAAAAAGAGGTTGTAGAATATAATCTAACAACCTCTTGAATTAAAGAAAATAAATTTATTTACTTAAAAGATTATTTAAGTGTTTAATAAATACTGATGGTTCTTTAATTTCAACTCCTGCAATAAGTAATGCCTGATTAAAAAGAACTTCACTTACATCTTTTATAAGATTTTCATCAGAACTGTCTTTAATTTTTGCTAAAATAGGATGATCACCATTTACTTCAAGAATTGGTTTTAATTCAGGACCTGGCTGACCCATTGCTTTCATCATTTGAATCATCTGATAAGAAGGATCATTTTCATCTACTACGATACAAGAAGGATTTTCTCCTGATAAAGTTTTTGAAAGTTTAACTTCTTTAACTTTATCTCCTAAAGCTTTCTGTATTTTTTCAACAACAGGCTTAAATGCTTCTTCTTTTTTCTTAGCTTCTTCTTTATCTCCGCCTAAATCTTCATCACTTCCTGAACGGTTTACAGCTTTTAAATCATATTCTTTATATTTGTTTACGCCAGGAATTACAATGTCATCAATATCATCAGACATGATAAGAACTTCGAATCCTTTTGCAGTATATGCTTTTAATAAAGGATTTTCGCGAAGATTTTTTTCATCACTTCCTGCAATGTAGAAAATTGATTTCTGTTCAGGCTTCATTCTTGAAACATAATCTGCAAAACTTGTCCAGTTGTTTTCGCCAGTTCCAGAAGCATCTGTACTCTTGAAACGAACAATTTCTTGAATTTCATCACGATTTTCAAAATCACTGTAAAGACCTTCTTTCATCGGGCGATTAAATGCAGTAACAAATTTATTCCATTTTTCAATTGAAGCTTTGTCTGCATCAGATGGATTTTCGATTTTTTTAGCTTTATCTGCAGCTTCGCCCATCTTTTTGAATTCACTTAAAAGTTTTTTTACAGATGATTTTTTAATGTTATCTAAAATTCTGTTTTGCTGTAAAATTTCACGGCTTACATTTAATGGTAAATCTTCAGAATCGATAATACCTCTAACAAAGCGTAAATATGATGGTAAAAGTTCTCTGTCATCATCTGTTATAAAGACACGTTTTACATATAATTTTAAGCCGCTTTTATAATCAGCCTGGTACATATCAAAAGGTGCTGTCTGTGGAATAAAGAATAATGTTGTATATTCCTGAGTTCCTTCTGCATGTGTATGTACATAATGAAGTGGATCTTGTCCGTCATGACCGATTGTTTTATAAAATTCATTATAATCAGCTTCTTTTAATTCTGATTTAGAACGTTTCCATAAAGCTGAAGCACTGTTTACCTGATCTACTTTGTTTTCTGAACCAGTTACTTTTCCTTTATCATCATATTGTTTCTGTTCATAATGAAGATAAATTGGGAATGCAATATGGTCAGAATAACGTTTGATTAATTCTTCAATCTTCCATCTAGAAGCATATTCTTTGCTTTCGTCATTTAAAAGCATTTCTATTGCAGAACCGTTTGTTTCAGGTTTATCAAAACCATATTTTTTTGCAATTTCTGAATCTGCTGTAATTTCATTAATATCATAAGAGTTTGTACCGTCAGAAGACCAATGCCAGATTTTTCCATCACCGGCAGCTTTTCTTGTATAAACATCAATCTGTTTTGCTGCCATAAATGCTGAGTAGAAACCAACACCAAATTGTCCGATTAATGCAGAATCTTTTGCTGCATCTGTTCCTAATTTTTCTAAGAAAGCTTTTGTTCCTGAACGAGCGATTGTTCCTAAGTTATTTGTTAAATCTTCTTCGTTCATACCAATACCAGAATCTTGAACTGTTAAAGTTGATTTTTCTTCATTGAACATGATGTCGATTCTTGGATTAAAAGTTATTTTTTTAAAAGCTTCATCAGATACAGATAAATATTTGAGTTTGTCCAATGCATCTGATCCATTAGAAACAATTTCTCTTAAAAAAATGTCTTTGTTTGAATATAAAGAATGAATGATAAGTTTAAGAAGTTGATTTACTTCAGTTTGGAATTCATGTTTTGCCATTTATTTTTGCCTCTTTTCAAAATATTACCTTTAAAGATAATAAAATTGAAATAAAACGGCAAGTGGTTTTAAAAAAAAGGAAAGAGTAAAAACTCTTTCCTTTTTAATAATTAATTATCACTGTCGGCAAACATTGCTTTAATTTCGTTTTTATAAATCTCATTGATTCTAAAACGCATAATTTCCTGTTTTGCAGAAAGCTCAACACCTACTTCAAAAGGTTTTGTAATTAATTTGAATTTTGAAATACGTTCAAACATTTTAAAACCATTTTTTGAACTTATTAAATTTGCAATTTCTCCTTCATAAAGTTTTTGTACTTCTTCAGAAAGTAAGAAATTTTCATATGTATCGTATTGTATACCGTTTTCTGCACCGAAGTTTTTAATTTCTTCTTCATCAACTAATATTAATGCACCTAAATAACGCATATCCTGGCCGACAACAACAGCCTGTTTAATATATTTAGATTCAGCAAGTTTCATTTCAATTGGTAAAGGTTCAAGATTTTCTCCACCTCGAAGAACAATTGTATCTTTAATACGGCCTTTAATCTGAAGTTCATCATGAATTGTTAATATAGCAAGATCTCCTGTATCTAACCAACCGTCAACTGTAAATGCTTTTTTTGTTAATTCAGGATTCTTGTAATATTCTTTCATTACAGTATCACCTTTAACCTGAAGAACACCTTCTTTGCATCGTCCAAGTACAAAACCTTCCTGATCTACAATTCTTACTTTTACTCCACGTATTGGAGAACCGATAGTTCTGTATATAGGTGCTGCGATTGGTCTTACAGAAACAATAGGTGCAGTTTCAGTTAAGCCGTAACCTTCAACAATTTTTATACCGATTGCCCAGAAGAATTCATCAATATTTGGAGGGAAAGCACCACCACCAGCAACACCTGCACGTAAGTTTTTACCAAGCATAGATTTAATTTTTCTAAAAACTAGTAAATCACCAATCCAGTAAAGAGGCCACATTAGTAACCAAGGGATAAATCCGATTAACCACCAGAAACCTGTATAATAACGTGAAAAACAAGCATTTTGTCTAAATAATTTTCTTTGAATTCGTTTATGTGTAATTGCAACTGAAACAAAGAAATTAAATAAATCGTTTGTAATGCCTCCTGATTTTCTCATTTTTTTTGTGATTCCATCATAAACAGCTTCAAAAATACGTGGAACTGCTGGAATTACATGAGGATTTAATTGTTTAATATCTGCAAGTAAAATAGAACCTACAGGTTTTGAATAACAGATAGTAGCACCTTGTGCCATTATGATATATTCAACTTCTCGTTCAAATACATGCCAGATTGGAAGAACGTTAAGAGCTTTGTCACCTGGATTTAAATAAATACGTTCTACAATTTCGTCTAATTGGGCTAAGAAATTTTTATGAGTTAAAACTACACCTTTTGGAGTACCAGTTGTTCCTGAAGTAAAAATGATTGTAGCAGTATCATCAATTTTACCTTTTTCTAATTCAGCTTCAACTTGTCCCGGATTTTCGATTCTATATTTTTTTCCTTCTTTTATAAGTTCGTTATAATAATAAATAGTTAATTTTTTAGTTTTTGCTGCTTCTTTTACATCATCTTTAATTTCATCTTCAAAACAGATGATTGTTTTTATAAAAGGACATTTTTCTTTTAAATTGATTATTTTATTAACTTGTGAACTATTTTCAGCAATAATAATTTCTGCATTTGCACAAGAAAAAATTTTTTCTAAATCTAAAGGTGTTGCATCACAGCCACGTGGAATATCTATTGCACCAATAGATAATAAACCTAAATCTGCCTGCATCCATTCTGCTCGGTTATCAGAAATAAGACCGATTAATTCACCTCTTTTAATTCCAATTTTAAGAAGTGCTGCACCAAAATCTAATCCTAATTGGAAAAAATCTCTATATGTTATTGGTTCAAAAACACCATTTTTAATTCTTTTATATTGAGCATAAATTTCTGAATAAGTTTGTGAAGAATTTTTAATAAGTTTAGGTAAAGTTAGATTTTCATTTAATTCCATTATTTTCCTCTTAATCTATTCGTGATAATAGATTATCTACTAATTTAATAGTTTTATTCAAGGCTATATCATCAGTTGGTAATGCAAATAAAGAACCAGCACCACTTTCAGGATTCTGTCTTACAATTTCTTTTCTGTTTGCAATATAAAAATCGCGCTGTTGTAAAATAATTGCTGTAATTGAACTTGCGATTTCTTTTGTTTCTTTATCTGAACGTTCTGTGATTTTACCAGTTTCTGCAAAAGCAGTAAGTATTTTTTTTATATCATCAGAAATTTTTTCAATTTCATCTGTTATTATTTTTAAAGCATTATAGTTAAAATATTGTTCTGTGTGAATAAAGGTGTACATTTGAAAAAGAGGTTCGGATTCATATAAGTTAAAAAATCGAGTTATTAATCTTTTAAAAAGTGGAGATATAGCGGCTTTTCCAGATTTTATAGTTTCTATGACTTTATCAGATAAAAAACTAATAGAAGAAATTTCTTTTTTACAAAGTTCAATTGTTGAATCATACATATCATCTCGATTTTCGAAATGGTTATAAAGAGAAGCTTTTTTAATTTCAAGACTATCAGAAATATCAGAAAGAGAAGTTGCACCAGCACTTTTTTCAAAAGCACATGATAAAAATGACTGAATAATCTTTTCTTGTGAAATGTTTTTCTTTGTCATAATAATATTGTCGGTAACTAACGCTCATTAGTTTAACTTTGTACTATTATGCATTTGTTTAAAGGAATTGTAAATATGTATTACTTCATCAGAATAAATTCTATTGTTATCTGATTTTCTGTTTTCTTTATTATATACAAATAATGGAGGTAGAATTTTTAAATCTGATTTTGCATTTTTTCTGGCTTCGATTAAAACCATTGTAGGTTCCTGATTTTCATAAGGATGAATTAATCTTAAAATTTTTGGTTCAAGCTGATATTTTCTTAATGTAAAAAGAATATCAGTTAAACGATTAGCTCTGTGAATCATAAAAAAAGAACCGTGAGTTTGTAGTAAAAAATCTGCAGAAGAAATAACATCATCTAAATTACATAAAATTTCGTGTCGGGCAATAGATTTTGCATCTGTTTGATTTTCTTTACCAGAATCTGCCGTCATATAAGGAGGATTTGAAATTACATAATTAAAAGAATGTTTTGCAAAAATATTAGAAACCTTTTTAATATCATCATTTATAATTTGAATGTTTAAAAGATTATTTAGTTCAATACTTCTTTTTGCCATATCAGAAATTTCTTTTTGAATTTCTAAACCTGTAATTTTACAATCTGCAGATGATGATAATAAAAGAGGGATTATAGCATTGCCTGTTCCTAAATCAATGATTTTATCTGTTGTTTTAAAATGAACATTTTCTTTAACAAAAGCGGAAAGTAAAACAGCATCAATTCCAAACATGAACGAGTTTTTATTTTGAATTATTTTATATCCATTTAAAAGTGTATCTGTTTGTTCAAAATTAGTATTCATTTCGTTGTGATTCAAATTCTTCTTTTAAAGAAAGTTTTTCATTATTAATATTAATTTCTATTGAATTATCTACATAAGTAAATTTGAATGTATAATTTGTATTGAATAATTCTTCATAATTATCTGGAACGATTACGTTCGGATCATTGCTTTGAACATATTTTCTGCAGGTTTCATAATTCTGGCAGTCAAATCCGATTCCTGGAAATAAGACTGGAATGTATTTTAATTTTGCATTGATAGTTCCAGTAATTCTTCCATCAGGAAAATGATTTACTTTTGAAACTGAATATGAATAAATTGTAATTTGTTCTAAAAAAGCATCACCGTCTAAAACGTAAACGTCTTTGTCTATTAAAAGTTCCTGTTCATCTGTAATTTCATCTCTAGTAAATAAAAGATAATAAGGAATATCATAAAATTCTCTTTTTAAAGTCGTCTTAAAAAATTTCATATCTAAAGGATTTTCTTCTTGTATAGGTTGTTCAAATTTTAATAGATTACATGAACTTAATAATATTAAAATAGAAAAAACTGGTAAAAATTTTTTAAGCATAAAAACCTCTTTTAAATGAACATTTTAATTTTAACTAAAAAAGTAAAATTTTGCAAAATAAAAAAATATGATATAATATTCTTTATGAAGAAGAGAAAAATTATAGCAATAGTTATTTATTCAAGTTTATTTATATTATATTTTATTTTAACACTCTATTTGAATTTCACTATTAAAAATCCTGTAAAAAAATCAATTGAAATAGAAAATTTATCTGATAAAGAATCTTTTAAAAAATTACCAGTTGAATTATCTTTTGCAAGACATCCTACAAAACAGTGGTATGATGGTGGAAATGCTCTTTTAGGTGCACAGTATGATGCAGTATTAAAAAATAAATCAAAAGAAGAAATTGGTGATTGGAATGTTGTTATTGATGTTCCAGAAGAAAGTTATATAGATAGCAGCTGGAATGGTATATTTAATATAAGAGACGGCAGACTTGTCGTTAGATATAATCCACAGTTAAAAATACGTTCAATTCCTATAGGTGGTGAAATAACATTTGGTTGTATTATGTACACTGATTCATCATTTAAACCGGGAAAGTGTAGAATTGTCTATACAACAAAGAAAATATTAACAGAATCGAAATTGTTCTGGTTTTTAATAGTTGCTTTTTTAACTACAGTTGTATTTTTACTAACTTCAATTTTCTTCTTGAATAGAATTAAAATCATTAAAGATAAACAGCAAATAACACAGGACTTTCTGGAACAGTCATTAAAAACTTTCGCTAATGCAATTGAAGCAAAAGATAAGTATACAAAAGGTCATTCTCAGCGAGTAAGTTATTATTCTAAATTGATTGCAGAAAAAATTGAATTACCTGATTATAAAGTTCAAAATGTATATTATTCTGCAATTTTACATGATGTAGGAAAAATTTTAATACCAGATGAAATTTTAAACAAAAAAGGTAAATTAAATAAAGAAGAAATGGGAATTATGAAAACTCATGCAGAATTAGGTTCAGATGTATTGCGTGATTTTAATTCTATTCCAAATCTTTCAAATATCGTTAAATATCATCACGAAAAATATGATGGTTCTGGATATCCAGATGGTTTAAATGGTAAAAAAATTCCTTTGGAATCAAGAATTATTTGTATTGCCGATTCATTTGATGCTATGACTACAACTCGTTGTTACAGACAGAGTTTACCTTTAGCAGAAGTTATAATTGAGTTAAAAAAATGTTCTGGATCACATTTTGACCCAGAACTTGTTTCAGCAATAATTGAATTGATTGATGAAGGTAAAATAGGTAAATAATTACATATTTTCAAGAATATTCAAGATGATTGGAATATCGTTATTAAAAATATATTCTAATGAAGCAATAGTATTTTCATCTTCAATATCTTTATATTCAATGTTGTTAAAGTGTTCGACTGCTTCAACTAATTTTCCTGTTTTACAAAGATAAAGACCATAGTTTAAATCTTTTGTGATTCTAGCCATAATGTATAAATTATTTTTCTTTGATAATTCAAGATAAATTTCCTTAGCTACTTCATCATCTTCAGGGAACTGATTATAAAGAATTGTATCTATAAGATTTGCTTTATCTACATCAGAAAGGTCTTGAGAATTAGTTATAGCTTTTACAGAAACACGTCCGTTTCCTAAGAAAGAACCATTATCAAAAGGGATTCTTGAAAAACAAATTGATTGGTCTTTTACTTCAAAATATTTTGATGAATATCTTATTTGGTCATCTTTTAAATATCCATTAGTAAAATAAATATATGCGTTTATGTTATTTGGATTAGTTTTTAGAGTGATAACTAAAGGTTTATTTTTTCCAAAAACGTTTCCAACAACAATTACACGTGAATCTTCTGATTTTGGATTAACTTTAATATTTACAGTTAATGCTTTTGCAAGATCAACCATTTGTTCATCTGACATTAATGATTTTAATTCAAATGCACCGCTAATATTAATTAATAAATCTGCAGCATAAAACTTATCTGCTGTAAAAGAATTTTCTGTTGAATTTTCTGCTAAATCAAAGAAAACAACTTCTCCATCTGCAAGATTCATTTTATTAATTTGACTTTTTAATTCAGCAGTATTGTTATTTTTTGCTCCTGCAAAACAAATACATGGAATTAAAACCAAAAGAATTGTTGATAAAAATTTTTTCATAAAAAACTCCATAAAATTTATTAGATAATTAATGTTAGATTAAAAAAAGTAATAATTCAAGAAAAAAGAAGTAAATTTAAGAAAATTATTATTCTTTAAATCTTGTAACTCCAAATTTTTTTAAATCATTTAAGAGAATTTTTTCATATTCGCTGTAAGTATCTGGATTTGAAAATTCACTTTTATTGTTACAATATTTCCAGTAACGCCAGCTTAATTCTGAACGTAAGATATTTTGCTGAACAAATTCGGAATTTCCGATTTTAGCTTTTTTCCACAGTTGATCGCATTTTTTAATCTGATTTTCTGTAAGTGTAAGAGTTTTTTTCATTCCCTGATAAATGCCTAAATGATTTTTTGCTGCATTTTCACAGATTATATCTAAAAACTCGGATATTAATTTGTATTTATCACCGTAAAAGACTTTTAAAAATAAAGTTTTTTCTTCTTCAAAGTTACAATAAGGATTTTGAAGACATTTTGAAATTAAATAAGCTTTTAATTCACCAAATTCGCTGTTACATTCATTTATATAATAGTTTCCTTCTTCATAAACACCTTTAACTCCGTGTTCATAAAAACATTGAATATTTTTCTGGATGACATTCAGATTTGGAAAAAGTCCGACTGTATGTAAATAATTATTTGTATAATCCCAGATATAAAGATGATTAGAAAGTCTGTGCCAGTCTTCTAAATCTTTTATAAATTGAGCGTTTTGTTCACATTTAGGGTCAGTAAGAGGATGTGAAAAACAACATTCGATTGTACATAAGCGTATTATAAGATTATCATTTGGTTTTATGACTTCAGGAGGTTTTCTTGTATAAGTATAAGCAAATGTATCTATAAAAACGTTGTCATATCCTTCTTTTTTAACTGCATCTGCTATTTTGTTTGCAAAATAAATCATTGTTCCTGAATGTGATTTATTTTCTTTATCAATTTTTGAACATTCTTTACATTGGCAGTATCCGCTGTTATCTGCCTGTGTTAAAGAAATAATCTGCATAGATGCATCAGGATTATGTTTTTCTTTTAATAATTCTAAAACTTCATTTAAGACAATATCAAAAACATCTGGATTTGTAAGACAAAGCTGTGAAGGGCGTCTACGTTTATTTACTAATGCAAAATATTCAGGATGTTCTGAAAAATATTTATCTTTACTACAAAAATCATTTGTAAGTGTATGACAGAATGAACTTAAAAATTCTATACAGCCGCCCTGTTCTTCAGGTATTTTTCTGCATTCACCACCGTTTAATCCATTTGCTAAAGAATATGTTACATCTCTTGGACTTAGCCAGTCAGTTTCTGTGTATTCAAAATATGCATCATAGGTTATATCAATTTCTGTTGGAAAACTAAATTTTGTCTGTGATGTAATCATTCCTTGAGAAATTGAAAAAAATTTATATCCGCAGAATTCTTCTAAGAATCTAAAAACTCCGTAAATAATTCCACGATTACCTCCACCAATAATATATATTCCGTCTGTAAAAAATTTCTTTTTTTTAGAATCATTATAATCATAAGATTTTATTCTGTAAGAATTTTCTGTGATTATTTCGTCAGGGTAATTTATACGGTTTGTTTTACCAACAAGAATTTCAAATGCAGATTTTTTATTTGAATCTTTATTTATTTTAATATTTTTATGTGTAAATTTTTGAATATATGTCTGTAAAATTTGAGCAGCATATTTTTCAGTTACAGATGCATTTTCACTTATTATAATAGAAGAATTTTTTGGTAACGAAAAATCTTTTGAATAAAGAAAAGAAGAGAAAAGTATTAAAATGGAAATAAAAATCTTTTTTTTCATTAATTTATAAGGATTATAACATATATATTTTAAGGTTGGAATAAGATTTATTAGACGTATTGATATTTTGAATATATAATTTTAAATGGAGGATAAAAATGCCAGGTGGAATGAATGCATTGGGACCTAGAGGCCATTTAACAGAAGAAGAAAAAGCAAATAAACCAAAAGTAACAAAAAAATTATTAAAAAGAATTGCTGGATATTTAACACCTTACTGGTTACAGTTCTTTTTTGTTTTAATCACAATTTTATTATCAGCAGCGGTAGGATTACTTCCTTCTATTATTACTGGAAAGATAGTTGATCAGGCTTTAGTAAATCAGGATATGGAAAAATTAATCCAGCTTTGTATTGCCGCTTTTCTGGCAGTTATTGTAAGTCAGGTTATAAGTGTAATAGAAAGTTATATAAATTCGTGGATTTCTCAGCAAATTATTTTTGATATGAAAAATCAGATGTATGGACATTTACAGCAGATGCCACATGCATTTTTTACTACGGAAAAACAGGGTGATATTATTACTCGAATGAATACAGATATTAGTGGTGTAAGTTCAGTTGTAAGTGGAACTTTAACTAATGTCGTCAGTAATATTGCGACAATTGTAACAACATGTGTTGCACTTTTTACGATGAGCTGGCAGCTGGCTATAATTGGTATTTTAGTAATTCCTTTATTGATTATACCTTCGAGAGTCGTTGGTAATACAAGATTTAAATTGGCAACACAAAGTCAGGCAAAAAATGATGAAATGAATCAGGTTATAAACGAAACTTTAAGTGTAAGTGGTTCTATGCTTGTTAAAATCTTTACAAGAGAACAAAAAGAATATGATAACTTTGTAAAAGTAAATAAAGAAGTAACAAAACTTTCTCTTAAAGAATCTAGAAGTGGAAAATGGTTTTTTGTTGTAATGGGAATGTTTACACAAATTGGACCATTGTTAATTTATTTAGCAGGTGGATACTTCTTAATTTCTAAAGTAGATTTAGGATTAAGTGTCGGTGTTATTACAGCAACAGTTGCATTAATAAATCGTTTGTACAGACCTGTCGAATCTTTATTAAATATCAGTGTAGATTTTACACGTTCTTTGGCATTATTTTCCAGAATTTTTGATTATCTTGACCGACCTATTACAATCAAAAATCCTGAAAATGGAAAGAAAGTTGATTTAGCAGAAAAAGATATTGTCTATAAACATGTATCATTCTGTTATTCAGAAGATAAACCTTTATTAACAGACATTAACTTTACAGTTCCAGGTGGAAAAATGTATGCAATTGTAGGTCCTTCTGGTTCTGGAAAATCTACAGTTGTTAATATGATTCCTCGACTTTATGATGCAATTGATGGTGAAGTAACAATTGACGGTGTAAATGTAAAGGACATGGATTTAACAAATCTTCGTTCACAGATTGGTGTTGTAACTCAAGATACATATTTATTTAATGGAACAATTTTAGATAATTTAAAATATGCAAAAGAAGATGCAACAATGGAAGAAATTGAAGAAGCCTGTAAAAAAGCAAGTATTCATGATTTCATTTTACGTCAACCACAAGGATATAATACAGAAGTCGGTAACCGTGGATTAAAATTATCTGGCGGTGAAAAACAGAGACTTTCAATAGCACGAGTAATTTTGAAAAATCCAAAAATCTTGATTTTGGATGAAGCTACATCTGCTTTGGATTCTATTTCTGAAAATGCAATACAAGATGCACTTGAAACAATGATGAAAGGAAAAACAAGCATCGTAATTGCACATAGATTATCTACTATATTAAAAGCAGATAAAATCATGGTTGTAGCAAATGGAGTTATTGCAGAACAGGGTACACATGAAGAACTGCTAACACATGATGGAATTTATAAAGATTTGTATGAAACACAATTCAGAACAGTTATTTCAATTGAAAATGGAAATAAAGAAACTGATTTTGATATTACAATGCTTTCTTCAGAATATGAAACTCGTAGAATAACAGAATCTGCAATCAGAGATGTTTATGTTTTATGTAGAAATAATAGAAGATATTATCGATACATGCATAAAGAACCAACTTTACGAAATTTAACAGACGTAATTAGTGAAGTTCCAGAAGGAAGTTCAAAACAAGATAAATATTTCGTTGGTTTTTATGATAAAGATAATCATCTTGCTGCAGTTTTGGATTTAATTACAGGTTATCCGGAAAAAGATGATGCTTATATCGGCTGGTTTATTGTTGATTCAAATTTACAGGGAAAAGGAATTGGATCACAAATTTTTGCAGATATACGAGCTGCTATGAAAGGCCAGGGTTTTGATTATTTAAGATTGAGCATTATCAAAGAAAATACAGATGCAATTGAATTCTGGCAGAAACAGGGATTTTCATTTACAGGAAAAGAAACTGTGGATGGTAAACGAACAATTGCAGAAATGGGTCGTGAAATTTAAAACTAGTGTTTTTAAAAAAATGCTTTATAATTTTAAATGAGAAAGAGTTAAAAAACATAAAGGAGATTTTTGTATGGAACAAAAGTATGATCCACTTTTTACACCCTGGAAAATAGGTAATGTAGAAATTAAAAATCGAATTGTAATGACATCAATGGGCGGAACTTCAATTTTTGGATGGCTGGAACCAAATCATTATGATAAAGAAGCAGCAAATTTTCTTTTAGAAAGAGCAAAAAATAATGTCGGTTTAATTTTACCTGGTATTGCTCCAATACGCGACATGATTTTAGGAAAATGGCTTTATCAGGGAAAAGGAAAATTTAAAGAATTGAAGAAATTTATGGATGAATTTCATAAAACTGGTGCAAAAATGTTTATTCAGCTTACAGCCGGTTTTGGAAGAAGTTTAGCTATAAATGATATAATGGTAAAAGCCTGTAAAAATAAAGCACTTGGTTTTGTTATGAAACCGATTTTGAATGTTGATTATCTTACAGCAAGTGCAAGTGCAACTCCAAACAGATGGGAAGAAAATTGTATTTCAAGACCATTAACAAAAAAAGAAATCCAGAAAATGATAAAAGCTTTTGCTAAAACTGCAAAACTTTGTAAAGAAGCTGGAGTTGATGGTGTAGAAATTCATGCAGTTCACGAAGGATATCTTTTAGACCAGTTTACAATGAAATATACAAATCTTCGTGATGATGAATATGGTGGTAATTTTGAAAACCGTTATAGATTCCCGGTTGAAATTGTAAAAGCAATAAAAGAATCTTGCGGAAAAGATTTTCCTGTATCATTAAGATATTCTGTTACATCAAAAACAAAAGGTTTTGGAAAAGGAGCTCTTCCTGGAGAAGATTACGTTGAAGTTGGACGTGATATGGAAGAAAGTGAAAAAGCCGCTAAATATTTACAAGACGCTGGATATGATATGCTTAACTGTGATAACGGAACATACGATGCTTGGTATTGGGCTCACCCGCCAGGATATATGAAAGAAAATTGTAACTTAGAGTATGTTGAACATATTAAAAAGTTTGTAACAATTCCTGTAGTATGCGCTGGTAAGATGACTCCAGAAGTAGCCGCTAAATCAATTAAAGAAGGAAAGATTGATGGAATGGGCGTAGCAAGAGCGTTTCTTACTGACCCTGAATGGGTTACTAAATTAATGGATGATAGGGTTTCTGATATCCATCCATGTATTTGTTGCCATAATGGTTGTTTCAATATGGCACATTATGAAGGAGTTCCAAATGATCAACCATTAAATGACGCACTTCATATGGCTAGATGTGCATTGAATCCTGAAACAATGCAAACAAAGAAATATAAAATCAAACGTGCTTCCGTTATTAAAGATATTGCAATAATTGGTGGCGGAATAGGTGGAATGGAATCTGCCTTAGTTTGCGCTAAACGAGGCCATAAAGTCACTTTATATGAAAAGAGTAATGAGCTTGGTGGTGTATTTATTGCTGCCGCAGCTCCTTCGTTTAAATCAAAGGATAGAGAACTAATTGAGTGGTATAAAAAAGAAGTTAAAAAATATCCAATTAAAATCGTTTTGAATCACGAAATTAAAAATCTAGATGAAATTCACGCTGATGAAATTATTGTTGCAACTGGTGCTAAAGCAAAACACTTAAAAGTACCAGGCTGCGAAAATGCTATTGATGCTGTTGATTACCTTTTAGGTAAGGCTGATGTTGGAGAAAATCCAGTTATTATTGGTGGTGGTCTTACAGGGTGTGAAATTGCATATGATTTACTATTAAAAGGTAAGAAACCATCAATTATAGATATGAAAAATGACTTAATCGCCGTACCTGGAGTTTGTTTAGCTAATTCATCTTATTTAAGAGAATATATCGCTTGGAAGAAAGCACCTGTATATTTAAATAGCACAATTAGTAAAGGTACTGATAAAGGAATAGAAATTTCTCAAAACGGAGAAACCAAAATTATACCTGCAAGCGCAATTATTTCTTGTGTTGGTTATAATCCAGCTCCTTTATTTAATAAAAAGAGACATGTTCATTTTGTTGGAGACTGTTATGGTGTAGGCAATCTACGTACAGTTATTTGGCGAGCATGGGATGTCGCAATGAAGTTATAAAACTATGCGATCGATTAAAGAAATATTTGTGATAGGTCTTGGCCCATCTAGTTCTCATACTATGGGTCCTGTTAAGGCTGTCCAATATATATTAGATAAATATAAAAAGCCGGATTATGTAAAAGTCATTTTATATGGCTCTTTAGCCTTGACAGGCAAAGGCCATTTAACAGATTACTATATTGATCTTCATCTTAAAGAAGTAAAACATGAAATTGTTTTTGATTTAACTACTAAAACTGATCATCCTAACACCATGATTTTTGAAGTAACTGAAAAAGGCAAATTATATAAAGAAAAAGTAGTTTCTATTGGTGGTGGCTCAATTATAATAAATGACCAAGCAAATGAAATAGGAAAGGACATATATCCACATAACTCTATGGCTGAAATATTAGAGTTTTGCGCGAAAAATAGCCTTTCTTTAGTGGATTATGTTAAAAAATATGAAGATGATGACATATTAGATTATATACAAAAATGTTTCTACGCTATGCTTGGAACAAGTGTTAGAGGATGTTGTACTGAGGGACCACTTCCTGGAGATTTAGGATTAAGAAGAAAAGCGCCAGAAATGTATCGTAGACTTCAAGCTGATCCTCAACCAATGCGTAAAGGCAATTATGAATTAATTATGGCTACATATGCGACCGCAACAAGTGAAGAGAATGCTTGTGGAGGACAAATTGTTATTGCTCCTACTGCCGGTAGTTGTGGTGTTATTCCAGGTTGTTTAGGATACTTGGAAGCTAGAGGAACACCAATAGAAAAATGTATTGATGGAATGCTTGTAGCAGGTCTAATTGGCATGCTTTGTAAAACAAACGGTTCTGTTGCAGGTGCAGAAGCTGGCTGTCAGGCCGAAATTGGCGTTGCATGCTCTATGGGTGCTGCAATGATTGCATATTGTAAAGATTTACCAAACCATAAAATTGCTCAAGCTGCAGAAATAGCTTTGGAACATTCTTTAGGATTAACTTGTGACCCAATACATGGTTTAGTACAAGTTCCTTGTATAGAAAGAAATGCGATGTATGCTTTGAAAGCTAAAAGCGCTGCGCAACTTGCAAAAATTATACCATCCGAATATACAATTATTAGTTTAGATGACACTATTAAGACAATGTTAAAGACTGGTAGAGATCTTCAAGCTGGATATAGAGAAACAAGTCTAAAAGGGCTTGCTGAATTGGACAAATAAAATCCAATTCTTTTTATAAATTAAATAAAGGAGTTAAATTATGTCTGCTAAAGAATTATTTGGTAAAAAATTAAAACGAGAATACGAGGAAGAATTATCTAAAACATATGACGCTAAAGCTCGTAGTGAACTTAAAGCTAATAAGAATTTAGCTATTACTTTTGCTGTTATTGGAATTTTGATTGTCCTTGTTTTGATTCTTAATTTTGCAAGAGTATTTCTTTTAGACATGGTTAAGACTTCTATATTATGTGGAGTTATTGCTTTCTTATGTTTTAGTAGCACTGTCACTATTCTTACTACAAGAAAAACGAAACAAAATAGAAATCAAATTATTAAATATACTTTATTAACTAATCTAATCTTAGTTTGTGCAGCTTTAGATTGTACTTTGACTTTCCATGTACCTGTAATTATGGTTGTGCCTGTTGCAATTGCAGTATGGTACTTTGATAAAAAGACGATGTGGTACGTTATTGTGGCATCCACAATCGCTATTCTTGGATCAGCCTTTTTATGGCCAGTTACTCAATCTCAAGCAGATTTAAATTTATTTGCTGCTAATTCTCATCACATGGTTACTCCTGCTCTAGAAGATTATTTAGTTAATAAAACTGTAGATGGATCAATGGTGGATTATTGGCCATATATGTCTA
>CALAUH010000322.1 GCA_937892225.1 uncultured Treponema sp. | reverse complement strand
AGCAGACAGTTGAAGTTCAGATTCCCGCGTGCACTGCAGCTTCCCCAGCAGGTACGCTGAAGACGGATTGCAATTTTACCGTATGTGATTCCAGAAAGTTTTGAGTAGTACTCTACCCGTTCTGGAATTATTTTGTGGGCTTTCTTTTTAATCTGCTTGATTTCTTCTGCAGAAAGATAACCTAAGGCTTTGGCTTTTTCAGATTCTGCCTGTTGCTTTTCAAGATGTTTTGTGATCCAGGTTTTCTTTGTTGTAAGGAAATCACGGACGGCGGCCTCTGAGGTGCCGATTGGAGCTTTTACGAAAACACGACAGTCTAGTGTGATTGAAACGGAGATTGAGTGGCGGCGACTGTAGTGGATTTCGTAGGTTATTTGCATATGGATTACTTCTTAAAAGACTTTATATCAAGTTCATATCCAACTTCATCATCAGGCTTTTTCAATGAAGTTCCTTTTATATAATGGTCTAGCCATTCTTGAAAAGAAAGATGCTCTTTATTTGGGTATCGGGCAAAATAAGCCCGTATCTCTGCCCTATCAGATTCACCCATTTCAATTTGCTTGAGTTTCTCTGAATGTTCAGATTTTGTATATCTTCTTACTGGTTCTACTCTTGTTGAGGTGTATCCGATTAAATGGATACCGTTGATTTTGTCTGGCATTTTATCTCTCTATACAAAGTCTATCAACTAGTAGAAAATTACTCCAGTTCGTTTTTCAATATGTCCTTATAGTAGTTTTTTGAATTTTCTTTGCAATGAACTGCATTATGTTGAATTCTTGTTAATAACATGAGATTTTCTACACTACAATCATATCCATTATTATTTCTATGATGAACATCATAACCATCATTAAATCTTTTTCCTAGAAAACCAATTGCAACTAATGTATATACATAAACCTGATGATCAACATGATAATTTCCTTCAGGGTCTAACCTCAAATAACCTTTTTGTTTTATATCACCTTGAGGAATTATTTTCCCTTTAAATTTAACTCGACCAAGATTACTTACTTTATATTCAGTATATCCTTCAATGTTTTCCAGAGATTTCCATTTTTCTTTACTAGATATTTTGTCATCTGTAGTATTCTGATATGGCCATTCTGTATTTGTAGATTCGATTACAGAATCACCATGATGCCAGGTTTCATTCCATAAATCATCATATTTTTCTAGAAATTCTGAATTAGACAACCCAATTTTAGGTTCATATCTTTTAAGATAATTTCTCCGTTCTTGTTTTTTAGTCCAGTCAATAATATTTAAGAAATCAGAATATTCAATATATTCAACACTAAAATTAATATTAAACTTTTTTTGGAATCTGGCTGCAAATTCTTCATTTGCTAATTTACAATATTCTATTCCCTCTTGTTTTTCCGTTTTATATTCTTCTATATCTGAATAGTCCCAAACTATATTCCATAGTTTAATTTCTTTTGGTAATTTGGTTTCTTTTAAACACCAATTATAAATACCAAAAAGATGAATATTCATTTGTTTAGAATTATATCTAGAATAAATACTAGAATATTCTGATTGCTCCTCTTCTGGGGTTTCTAAAAACTTTTTAAACCAAGGTATAAATATATCAGAATTATCATACTTATAATTCTCATGTTTCAGATATGAATTAACCATTTTTTCAGCAGTAGAAAGCCATTCCAAACATTTTGATTCTATGAATATTACTTTTGATTCATCTTGAGTTTTAAGAGTAACATCAAGGTGAGGTCCCGTTCGATCTTTTAATCCCGGTAATATTTCTTCGTAATCATAAATCAAATACTGCTGATTAAGATTCTTAAAAAAAATTTCATCTTTTTTTTCACCCAATGTATTGTAAATCATTGTAGCAGAAGATCTAAGAGCTCTACTATCAGATTTTAAATCATGTCTTTTTTTCCTTTGAAAACAATTATCTTCAATATTTTTCAAATAGTATTCTTTTTTATCTTGATTAATATCATCTGGTCCAAAATTTTCTTTAGAAATACCCTTATTCTGTTTTAAAAAGGCATTTTTGAGGGAATCTAATAATATTTTTTCGTTAGTTTCAATCATTATTTATTCTCCAATTTTTACAATTTCAAATTCGCATATAGTACCTTCTTTTAATACCTTAATCATAAAAGCAGGTACAAAACTCAATATATATTTTAAATCAGGATTATCAATATAAGTATAATAATCTTGCATTTGTAAACTATTTTCAAAAAAACAAATACCAGGTAAATAGCCATATTTACAATCTTGAGTATATGTGAGAATTTCTGCAATCATTCTTGTTAAGCTTTCTTGACTATCCTTAGGTTTTACTTCGAGAGCATATTTATTTACCTTATTTTGAACTATTAGATCCATACCCCCAATCTTTTTTCTTACAGTGTCTGTAGGCCATTCATACTCTATTATTTGAAGTTTACCTAAATTTTTCCATTTTTTTTCAAGCAGACAATTCTGGCATTTTTTACTATTTTCATTGAAATAGTACATACAGCGGCATATTCGCTTTTCTGTCAATTTGGTTGTTTCATTTCTTCTTATTGATGAACAACATTCGTGTTTTGGGAAATGTTCTTGATAAGGAGCCTTCTCAGTTCCCAAAAAAAAATCCTTCAGATAACTTTTCTGATTATTTGATTTTCTTAATATGTCTGCTATTATCCGAAAATTATCTGTATAGGCTTCTGCGTTTCTCTGTTCCAATTTTGATTTATCTTTAAATAAAGTCATATTATTAAAGTCCTATTATTTATTAAATTCCAGGCTGTTTATCTATATACACAACTGGATTTGAAAAACACTCACCATTATAAATATTCTCATTTTTTTCAATTTTTACATTTTCCAAGAAAGTAATATACTCTCTTTCACCCTCAATCCATTGCCATATAATAATATCAGTATCATCCGAAAGATTATCTGTAAGTTTTCTAAAATCACCTAATTTCATGTCTATCTCCTATTATAATTAAAATCCTAATAATTTTTTATTTTGTATCCCCGCATTTTCCATCATCTTCCGCACATTTCCTTTCCAATCGTTCACCAGCTGCTCCGGTTCAATCGGAATACAGTACTGTCCTTTTTCCAGTACCCAGTCCAGCACCGGATAATACTGATTACTCGTAAAGGTCATAATTGCCCCACCTTCCGGCAACTTTTCAAACTTCTGATCAGGTGCCCATTTATAAGTCTGTGCATATTCGGCAACCCATGGAGCTGTAATTTTCAGTTTGAACTTAAAAGTTTCTTCTCCAATATGACGGCCAAAACTACCGATTGCATGCTGCTCGTAAGAAAAGTTTTCTGGCAAAGAGAATGTTTCCTTACGAAGTTCAATGTTTTTGATTACAGGCAGATTAAAAAATCTGTTTCCTTTATGTTCGGGGTCGGTTCTGTTTCCATACAAAGTCCACATTCCGTTGTAGTAAATAAGCTGATAAGGAGCCATTGTTACTTTGAACGTGCAGCCCTTTCTTTCATAATCAAAAGTGATGTAGCAGTTTTTGCTCATGGCTTCTTCAAGTTTGGACCAGGTTTCGTTATCAATATCTACGGGATTCATTCCAAGAAACATGATTC
>CALAUH010000321.1 GCA_937892225.1 uncultured Treponema sp. | reverse complement strand
TTACAGCAATTAATTTTTCTGCAAAAGGTAATTTTTTATTAGTTGGTCAATCATCTATGGAAGGTGTTGAATTAATTAATACAAAAAGCTGGACTGTAATACCAAATAAATTCAGTTCAAATACAAGTATTTCAAATTTACTTTATACAAGTGATACAGAAAAAACTGCTGTTTTTTACAATTCTTCTGGAACTTTATCATATTTTAATATGCAGAAAGGAGATTTAAAAACAAAATTCTCTATACAACCTGCATTAAATCAAACAAATTTATATAATTCAGCAAAATTATTCTGTGGTGCTAATGATAATTCAGTTTATATTTATAATCCATTTAAAGGAAATTTAATAAAAAAAATAACTGCATATAAACCAATTATTTTATCAAATCAAAATGATATAGATTTATATTATCTTGATTCAGATGGTGGTGCTAATTACACTATTTATAAAGTAAAATCACTGGAAAATAATTTAGTTTTAGAACCAGAAGTGGTAAAAACATTTAAATTACCTAAAAATAGAGTCAGTTGTGGATTAAAAAATGAACAGTTTTTCTATTTTGGAACAACTAATGGTAATATTTATTCAACTGATTTTGAAGCTACAGTTTTATCTGAAGAATTAAATTTAATTTCTCAATCAAATTATATTAAAATAAATGATATTGCTCATAATGAAGATGGTTTTATCTTTATTACAAATAATGCAATTTATAAAACTAATTATGACGAACAAACTGTTCAAAAAATTATTGATACACAAGGCCAGACAAATATTATTAATTATCTTGATAATCAAATTATTTTATGGTCAAAAGATACAAAGAAAACAGTTACATTATTAAATTTAACAACTGGAGAAAGTAAAATATTATTTAATCCAAAAAATAATATCCAGTCATTAAAACTTTTTATTGTAAACAAAAAATATTATTTAATTGAAATGGAACGTAATACTTATGTAAATATTTATGATTTTAGTAAATCTTTATATAAAGAAATATATTCTGGAGCTGGAATACAAGATGCAATCATAACAAATGATAATAATCTTTATGTTGCAAAATCTGCAGCTACTAATCCAAAATCAGCTTTAGTTTGCGTTAATTTAAATACACATGAAACTGTAGGTTTACCTGTAAATGCAGATGTTTGTTTTGGATTAACAAGTAATGGAGATAAGATTTTTGGTGTTTCTTTAGTTGTAGAAAACAATCAAAACAGTACATATATTTTCAATTTTGATATTAAAACTAAAACTTTAACTCCAATGTTAAAATTCTCTGAAGAAGATATAGAAGTATTCACATATTTATATAATGATATTTTATATACAAATATTGGTAAAATGAAATTCTTCTGTTATAACACTAAATCAAAGAAAAAATTCAATATTGATAGAAGTGCTTTTATTCCTGTAAACATCATTCAAAATGATGATTCAATTTTAATATTGAATTCGAATGGTTCAATATCATGGACAGAAGAAAACAACACTACCCTAAAATCTACATGGTATTTAACAAAAGAGGAACTTATAGAAGTTTTCTAATAATTTAATATTTATTTCCAGTCTGCAGTATTAATACCACAGCCTCTCATCAAAGACTCGGAATAAATATTTAAGTAATTTTCTATTGATTTATCCCAGCTAAAATCTTTCTGCATACCTTTTTTCTGCATTTTTACAATATGCTCTTTTTTATTGTAGTATGCATAAACAGCCCAGCCAATTGTATCATAAATTGCACCTGGAGTTAGTGAATCAAATAAAAATCCAGTTCCTTCTCCAGTTTGTTCATTATATTGTTCAACTGTATCTGCAAGTCCACCAGTTCTTCTTACAATTGGTAAAGTTCCATAAAGCATTGAATACATTTGATTTAATCCGCAAGGTTCATATTTACTTGGCATTAAGAAGAAATCACTACCTGCTTCAATTAAATGACTTAAACTTTCATCATAACCAATATAAGCCCGTAAATTAGGAAGTTTTGACTGCAATGAATTAATTTCATCTTCACACCATTTTTCACCACTTCCTAAAATTGCAAACTGTACATTCATTGTTGTACAGATTCCATAAATACTACCATATGTTGGCGCAAATATTTCTGCAATTCCTTTTTGATCAGCAAGTCTAGTAACTATACCAATAAGTGGAATATCAGGATTAACTTCCAGTCCCATTTGCTTCTGTAATTTTTCTTTACAGATTTTTTTATTTGATAGATTTTTATAATCAAAAGTTGCTGGTAATAATTTATCTTTTGTCGGATTCCAGGTATCTAAATCACAACCATTTAAAACACCACGTACAACATCC
The DNA here is from genome assembly GCA_937892225.1 of uncultured Treponema sp. Taxonomy (GTDB): domain Bacteria; phylum Spirochaetota; class Spirochaetia; order Treponematales; family Treponemataceae; genus Treponema_D. Next base: position 15,091 of record CALAUH010000321.1, on the reverse strand, counting down.
TGTCTTACTCTTAATAAACCGTCTAATCCAAATCCACCATCTGGTGATTGTATTTCTTTAGCATATGTCGGAGAAACTGTTGTAATCATATCTGCACATGAAATACCTGCCTGTAATAAATTAATTGCACCATTATGCTCTAAACCGGCTCCATAATAAAGATTCCAGTCTAATCCTAAAGCATCAAAATTTTCTTTACCATAAACGCCCTGATAACCAAGATTATGTATTGTTAATACACTGGCAGTATGTGCAAAATATCCATTACGACATACATGTTTTAATAAAACTGGAACTAATGCACAGAACCAGTCATGTGCATGCATTATATCCGGATACCATCCTAATAAACGACATAACTGAAAAGCGCCATGACAAAGTAAAGCAGATCTGTATGGATTATCATGAAAATCTGTCTCTGATTTTGTACCATAAATTCCATCTCTTCCAAATGCCTGTTCATGATCTAAAAAATAAACTGGTACTTCAGTTTTTGGCAATGTTGATTCATAAACTTTTACCCAGGTTTCTACTCTTCCTGCTGCAACAGCTAAAGGAACGTCGATTGGTTTTAATTTATTTCTATCAATTTTATAATAACGAGGCATAACGATTCTTACATCATGACCTTGTTTTTTCAATGTAATTGCCAAAGCTGAAACTGCATCTGCTAATCCACCTGTTTTTGCAAAAGGAACAGTTTCTGAAGTTACCATTAATATTTTCATAAAAGACCTCTATTTATTTTCAACTGCTTTTTTGAACGCTTCTTTACTATTTAAAATTGTCTGTTCAGAAACACAATATGCTATTCTAAACCATCCTTTTCCACCAAATCCACTTCCTGGTGCACAAAGAATATTATATTCTTTAAGATGATTAGTAAAAGCCATATCATCATTATTCCAGCCGTCTGGAACTTTTACAAATAAATAAAATGCTCCGTCTGGTTCGGCATATTCTAAACCAGCATATTTCATTATTTCAACAATTTCATTTTTACGTTTTTCATATAAAGAATAATCACATTCTGCATCCCATGATTTTGTTATTACTTTCTGGAAAAATGAAGGAGCATTTACATAACCAAGTGTTCTTGTAACAAAAATTGCATTTGCAATAAAGGATTTTGCTTCAGGACATTCTGGATTAATACAAATATATCCAATTCGTTCACCAGGAAGACTTAAATTTTTAGCAAAAGAAGTAACAATAATTGAATATTCATATTTTGGGAAAACAGAAGCAACTTTTTTTCCATAAGTAATTGCACGATAAGGTTCATCACAAATAAGATAAACATATCTGCCTGTTTTTTCTGCATGTTTTCTTAAAACTTCTACAACTGATGAAATTTCTTCATCAGAATAAATGCGTCCAGACGGATTATTTGGTGAATTAATTAATACAGCTGCAGTTTTTTCTGATAATGAATTTTTTATAGTTTCTGAATCTAATCCAAAATCACTTTTTGTCTGTACACGAACAATTTTTCCACCATGATTTTGAATATAATGATCATATTCTGTAAAATAAGGACAAGGAACAATTACTTCATCATCATCATTTAATAATGCTTTCATTGTTACATTTAATGCACCGGCAGCACCTACTGCCATTACAACATTATTATAATCAATTTTATCTATTCCCTGCTCTTTTGCTGTTTTATCTGCCATAGCCTGTCTTGTTTCGACAAATCCTGCATTTGGCATATAACTGTGACATAAATGAGTTTCATTTGATGCAACTTCTTTAATTGCATTTAATACTTTTTCTGGAGGATCCAAATCTGGATTACCTAAGCTGAAATCATAAACTTTATCTGCACCATATTTTTGTTTTAATAATGCACCTTCTTCAAACATCTTTCGGATAACTCCAGAAGATGGACTTTCTACTAACGACTTAATTTTTTGTGATATCATAATTAATTATTATATCATAAAAATTAAACTATTTCAAAAAATACAATTTTCTTAATCTTTTCTTATTAATTTATCTGTAACTAACAAATTTTTTTTTTGTTAATTGTTTGAATTCATTGAAATTAGATATGAATTTATCTATAATTAATAGAGGTTTTAAATATGAACAGAAAAATTACAGTTTTAATTTCAACAATAACCTTGGTTACAAATGCATTATTTGCAAATCCTTTTAATTCTAATTTAACTGCAGAAGAAAAACAGAAGTTAGATTCTGGTGAAGTTTTAATAAAAAATATTGATTATCAAAAATATATGTGTTTAAATCCAGAAGAAAACAGCACATGTAAAACTATTGTTAATAATGTAAAAGAATTAAATCCAAAATATCTTGCAGAAATAATTCAAATAAAAGAATATAAAGGTAACGAAGATTTACCTGAAAAATTATCTGAACTTTTACATAATATTTCTGATTATGCAGGTATTCCATACTGGTCTGAACGTCATCAAAAGTATTTTGATTTGTATTCTTCTGCTAAAATTGTAAGTTCTAATAAAGAAAAAAATAAATCTACAATTCAAGCAGAATTACAGATGGAACCTTTTGGTAAAGTAAATGAAACAATTACTGTAGAACAAAATCAAACTGATTTATTATATACTGCATATAATACAAATGATTTAAAATATTCTGGAATAACTTGTGTTGGTAAAAATAAAATGAAAATCTATATTTATCTTTTTAAATCAAATGATAAATGGATTTTATATGGAATTGGTGGAGTTAATGCACCTCATATTCCTTTTATGACAGAAAGAATCAGAACATCTTTTATTAATAGAATTAAAACATTCTGTAACTTTATTTTCAAAAAAATATAATTATCATCATAAATTTGGAGCTTAAAAAATGATTTGGGTCATTGGATGTGAGGGATTATTAGGGAAACAATTAAGTAATATTTTAAAAGAAAATAAAATTCATTGGGTCGGAACAGATAAAGAAGTTGATATAACATCCTGGGAAGCTTTAAATAACTTTGAAAAATCAGTGGAAACTGCATCATATTATTTATCTGAAAATGTCCCCCGCTCTGAAAAAACAATAAAATGGATTATAAATTGTGCTTCTTATACAAATGTCGAACAGGCAGAAACAAATGCAGAAGAAGCAGACCAAATTAATAATATTGGCGCATTAAATATTGCAAGAATTGCAAGAAAAATCGGGGCAAAATTAATTCATATCTCAACAGACTATGTTTTTAATGGAAATAGGACAAAACCATATTCAGAAGATATGGAACCTTCTCCAATTAATACATATGGTTTATCAAAATTAAATGGTGAAATTGCAATTCAAAAAGAAATGGTTCAATATTATATTATCAGAACTTCATGGTTATATGGGTTTGATGGGAAAAATTTTGTTTATACAATGACAAAATTAATGAATCAGGAACAATCTATAAAAGTTGTAAATGATCAGAAAGGAACACCAACTTTTGCACAGAATCTTGCTAAAGTAATTCTAGAATTAATAGAAAAATCTGATAATGCAAAAGAATTAATTGGTCCTAAAAGTGCACCTGCTTATGGAATTTATAATTATTCTGATTCAGGAGAAACAACATGGTTTGATTTTGCAAAGATGATATATAAATATGGCAGAAAGCATGGACGAATAAAAAACAAATGTGAAATTAATTCCTGCACTTCAGATGAATATAACAGTCTTGCAAAAAGACCTTCTTATTCTGTATTAAACAAAGATAAGATTATAAAGGAACTTAAAATTAAAATACCAACCTGGCAAAACAGTGTAGAACATTTTATTAAAAACAACAAATTTAATCCGTTGTAAAAAAAAAGGCTAAGTAATAAAAATTACTTAGCCTTTTAAATTAATTATATTAATTAATAATTAATTGTAATATCAGAAATTACATCTGGATAAAATTTATTTTCTGCATAAATCTGATGAACAAACTGTAATTTAGTATTGTCAGCAGAAATTGAATCTTCAGAAAGATAAAAAACGCATTTAGAATTATCACCAAGATTATTTTTGATTGTAGTAAAATTAATTACCGGTACCATATCATCATCTTTGTGGTGATAAAAATTAACAGGATATTGAACATCCCATTTTTTTGAAAGATCATTTTCTTCTAATGCTTTTACAAAATCTTTATTAATTTTAGAATTTGTATCTAAGAAATCTTCTTTTAATAATTTTGTTTTATCCTGGAAATTTGAATACTGTGTAAACAATGTTACAAAATTTTGAAGTGTATCTGTATTATTCATAACAAAAGACATATATTCTTCATTATTCAAAATTGGTTCAATTTGTTTTGCAAATTCAGGATCTAATATTACTTTAAGCATTAATGCATTTGTATCTGAAAAATCAATTGTTGAGAAATCAATTCCTGAAATTGCATCTAAGAAACCATCAGGTAAAGATGGAATTGTAAATTCTTTTGCATCAATTGCTTTGCATAAATCTGATTCTAGAAAATCTGTTGTAAAAAAGTCAGAAAGTTCATAATCAGCTAAATAAGAATAATTTCCATTTAACATTCCGTTGATTGTATAATAAACAAACATTGGAATTACTGTAGAAGCTGCAAAAAAGTTTTTCATAGTTGCAGTTAAACAATATGGTCCTGCACCACAATAAGATTTTGCAAGATTAATAATTTTTTTATCATCACTAGATAATTTAGATTCAATGTATTTGTGAGCTGCTAAAGAAGTTGCACCACCCTGAGAATAACCTACGATAATTGTTTTACATGTATCTGAAAGTGTAAAACCATTATCATTTGATAATAAAGCTAATTCACAATCAACAATATTTTTTGCAAGTAATTCTTCTACTAAATAAGGATGAACTTTATCTTTAGTTTTACCAAATCCTAAATAATCAGGAGCAATTAACAAAACATTTTTTGATCCAAACTGTGTTAAATCAAAATCACATGCCATCTGAACTGAAGGTGCCTGTGAATTGCTTAAAAGTGTTCCATGACAGTTTAAGATGATTAAATCAATTGTTGAACCACTTTTATAATTTGCATAACCAGATAATTTTACATCTTTGTTATATGCATCTTTTGAATTATAAGTAAATGCAATTTTTTTTGAATTTGATTTTGAATCATCCTGTGTGTTTGTGATTTCAAAATCATAAGATGTAGTTTGTTTATCCGAATCTCTCCAACTTACTTCTTTTTTACAAGAAATAAGAGCCAACACTAATAAAGACGAACATAAAAATAATTTATTTAATTTTTTCATAATAGTATTAATATACTGAAAATAAAAAAAAATTTAAATCATTATTAATAATTTTTATACTTTATTAATGTATTTATTTTTTTTAATTAAAATTGTATAATTTATTTATGTATGATTATTTGATTGTAGGTTCTGGACTTTATGGTGCAACCTTTGCTAATTTAGCAGCTTCAAAAGGTAAAAAATGCCTTGTAATTGAAAAACGCAATACTTTAGGTGGAAATATTTTTTGTGAACAGATTAATGGTATAAATGTTCATAAATATGGTGCACATATTTTTCATACAAGTAATAAAAAAGTCTGGGATTATGTAAATTCTTTTGTTCAATTTAATAGATATACAAATTCACCTGTAGCTAATTATCATGGAAAAATGTTTAATCTTCCATTTAATATGAATACATTTTATCAGATGTGGAATGTTAATAAACCAGAAGAAGCCAGACAGATAATTGAAGAACAAAAAAAACAGGCTAATATTACTGAACCAAAAAATCTTGAAGAACAGGCTATTTCTTTAGTAGGAACTGATATTTATAAAACATTAATAAAAGAATATACAGAAAAACAATGGGGTCGCGATTGTAAAAATCTACCTTCTTTTATTATTAAAAGATTACCTGTTCGTTTTACATATGATAATAATTACTTTAATGATTTATATCAGGGCATTCCTATAGGAGGATATAATCAACTTATAAATGGATTATTAAAAGGAATTGATACAAAAACGAATGTCGATTTTTTTGAAAATCCAGATGAATGGAAAAAACAGGCAAAAAAAATAGTATTTACAGGTAAGATTGATGAATATTATTCTTATGAATTTGGAAAACTTGAATATAGAACAGTTAAATTTGAAACAGAAGAATTGAATATTCAAAATTATCAGGGAAATGCTGTTGTAAATTATACAAGTCATGAACAGCCTTATACAAGAATTATTGAACATAAACATTTTGAACCTGAAAATCCATGTTATGATAATAATTTCACTGTAATTTCAAAAGAATATTCATCAGAATGGACAGAAGGTTCAGAACCTTTTTATCCTGTAAATGATGATAAAAACTCTACCCTTTACCAAAAATATGCACAAAAAGCAAAAGATGAAAATAATGTTATTTTTGGTGGTAGATTAGCTGAATATAAATACTATGATATGGACGATGTAATAGAAAAAGTATTTACAGATATTGAGAAGGAAATGTAAAATGAATTAATTTTATAAAAATTAATTTATTTTCTTTTTATATTGTCCAAAACTACAGTTGTAATAGAATTACTTTTTAAGTTTAATGATAAATCATTATTTTCAATATTAATTTTATCATTAATTAAAGTACAATTTTCTGTATTTTCTATTGTTAGTCCGCTTGTTCTATAAATGTTTATATTTTGATTTTCAATTATAAAATTTGATAAATCAAATTTTTCAACTATATCTTCATTACCAGTATTTAAACCAACTATAACCAATTCTTCGTCTTTATCATTATAAGATGCTAAATATTTATCAGAATTAAGATATATTAATTTACTTCCAGGTTTAATAAATTTTGAAAAATGCGCATAAGCATAATATTTTTTTGTTAAAATAATTTTGTTATTATTAAAATCTGCATATGCTGTACCCCAATAGGAGTTGTTTAAATTGGGCAAATTATTACCACATACAATTCCATTAAAAGGTTCATTATCTAAATATGAATCAATTATCTGCCATAAAACCCATGCACTTGCTTTAGAGTTATTTAAATCATGTATAATTTTATATGCAAATGCTAAAGCAGGTCCCATTTCACCATTGTTTTCACCTTTTAATTCTGGATAATCAGTTTCAGAAATCCATAAATTTTTGTTATTTTTGTTTGCTGAGTTATATAATTGTTTATATTTTTCTCCCCAATAAGTATGACTGTTAATTCTTTTTACATTATTTTTAGCTTCTTTATTAAGTGCATTAAAGGAACTTGCCTGTATTCCTACTCCACTTTCATCACAACCGCTAATTATAATATCATTAAGTCCTTTTTTATCTAATGCTTTTCTTGTTTCATTAATTAATTTTGATTGTTTTGAACCTCTGCTGATATGACAACCTTCTTGTTTTGAACTAAAAGCTTTCCATGATACAGAATTAGGTTCATTCATAGGTTCTAAACTTGTAACTTTAACACCATCCAATATTTGTAAATTATAAGTAACTTCTGCTAAATATTTTGCAAATTCTTCATAGTAATTTTTATTTAAATTTGTAAAATTCGCCGGTTTATTTCCAGAAGTACAACCACTATTTGTCATAAAATAAGGAGGCGAATTTGAGAAAAATTCTATAATTATATCTTCTTTATCTAATTTATTTATTTTCTTTAATATATTTCTTTGTCTTAAATCTGCATTCCAATCATATACATATGATTTTGTATTTTCATCATATACTAAAAAACCTGGCATTGCTGAATCACTTCTAGTTATATGATTATGTGTTGGATCATCTCCACCGCCAATATTATATCTGATTATATTAAGTTTCAATCCTTTTTCAGAAAAAAATAAATCAATTATATCATTCGATAATTTTTCATCACCACCAATTCTATTAGCCCACCAGCATAGGCTTGTTCCCCAGCCTTCAAAAATTCCGTTATTAAAAGGTGAAATATTATCAGGATTAACTATAATAAAACCTTCTGCATTTCTTGGGATTTTTTCATTAACTAAATCTGTTGTTTTACAAGAAATAAATAAAAAAATTAATAAAAAACATATATAAAATAAATTTATTCTAGTCATAATAATATTATTAAATATATAAATAAAATTTGCAATTAAAAAAATAATAAATACTTAATTTAAATTATTTTATATGTTATATTTAAAATATGAAATGTGAAATCAGTGTTTTGATTCCTGTATATGGAGTTGAAAAATATATAGAAAAATGTCTTCATTCAATTTTCAATAATTCTTATGCAGATATATGTGAATTTATTCTTATAAATGATTGTACAAAAGATAAATCAATAGAAATTGCAGAAAAAATAATTGAAGAATATCCTAAACTAAAAAAAAATATATCAATTATAAATCTTGAAAAAAATTCTGGTATTGGAAATGTAAGAAACATAGCATTACAAAATGCAAAAGGAAAATATATAATTTTTGTTGATAGTGATGATTGGATAGAAAATGGTTTTATAGAAAAATTATATAGTAAAGCTATAGAAACAAATTCAGATATTACTGGTTGTGACTGGTATGAAGAAAGAAATAATATTTCGACAGTTTACAAACATAATTTATTAAATTCACCTCAAGAAAATTTAATAAGTTTTTTAAAATGTGAAATTCCTGCTTTTTTATGGGTTACTTTAATAAAAAAAGAATTAATTTCTAAAAATAATATTTCTTTTGAAAAAGGTATAAATAATTGGGAAGACGAATGTTTTATGCTTAAAATTTTTTCAAAAACTTCAAAAATATCTTATATTGAAGAACCTTTATATCATTATCTTATTAGACAAAATTCTTACATAAGATGTTTAGTCAATGAAAAAACTAAGGATGATTTTTTAAACTCAATAAAAATAATGGATGATTATTTGATAAACAATAATTTAAATGAATATTTATCATATTTAAATTATAAAAAATTACATATAAAACAAAAATTATTAATAGATGGAAAATTTCAAATGCAAAAAAAATACATTAAAAGTTTTCCAGAAGCAATTGCTTTTATAAAAAAAGATAATACGTTAAAACCAAGAATAAAAATTATATTAACTTTATCATTTAAATGTTCTTTACTTGCAAGATTAATATTATTTTTCTATTCTTCCCTAAAAATTATTCTTAGAAAACAATTTACATGGAAAGAATATTTTTCTAAATAAAGAGGATACATGCAGATGAATTCAAAACCATTAATTTCAATTATTATTCCAATGTATAATGTACAAGATTATATAGAAAAATGTCTAAAAAGTGTTATTGAACAGACTTATACAAATATTGAAGTATTAATCATTGATGATGGTTCAAAAGATAATTCATATAATTTAGCTAAACAATTTTTGCAAAATGATAATCGTATTAAAATAATACAACAGGAAAATGGCGGACTTTCAGATGCAAGAAATACAGGGATTATTAAAGCTAAAGGAGATTATTTATTTTTTTTAGATTCAGATGATTATATTCCACCTTATTGTATTGAATATTTATATGATTTAATAAGTTCAAATAAAACAAAAATTTCAATAGGTGCTCATACAATTCTTAAAAATAAAAAATCTATTTATAAAGGCATTGGAAAAAATCAAATTAAAGTTTATTCTCAAAAAGAAATTTTAAAAGAAATTCTTTATGATGTAAATGTTGATTTATCTGCCTGGGCAAAATTATATAAAAAAGAATTATTTAAAAACATAAAATATCCAAAAGGATTATGTTTTGAAGATACTGCAACAACTTATAAACTTTTATATTTATGTGATAAAGTTTCAGTTGGAGGTAATTCAGTATATTTTTACAATATAAGACAAAATTCTATAACTACAAAAAGTGATTTTAGTAAAAAAATTCAATTAATTGAAAATACAAAAGAAATGTGTTCTTCAATTTTAGAAAAATATCCTGATTTGGAAGATTATACAAATAAAAGAATTGTATGGTCATATTTTTCAACATTAAATCAATATTTAAAATCAAATAATAAAAAACAATTCAAAACAGATAAAAATGAAATTGTAAAATACTTAAAATCAAAGAAAAATGAAATTCTAAAAAAAGAAATATATGGAAAAAAAGAAAAATTTGGTATTATCTTGCTTTCTTTAGGACTTCCTATATATAATATAGTTAGAAAATTTGTATAGATTTTCAAAAAGGGAAAATAAAAATGAATATAAAAATTATTGTTGCAACACATAAAAAATATCAAATGCCGGAAAGTTCTTTATATCTGCCATTACATGTTGGTGCAAAAGGAAAAGAATCTTTTGGTTTTACGACTGATTGTACTAACGATAATATTTCAGATAAAAATCCTTATTACTGTGAATTAACAGGACTTTACTGGGCCTGGAAAAACTTGGATGCTGATTATATAGGACTTTGTCATTACAGAAGATATTTTTCTAATGCAAAAAAAATTCCTAAATCTGAAAATGAAAAATTTAAAATTGTTTTATCAGAAGAAGAAACAAAAAAATTACTTGAAAAAACAGATATTATTTTACCTAAAAAAAGAAATTATTATATTGAAACAATTTATAATCATTATAAACATACTATGTATATTGAACCTCTAGATATTACAGGACATATTATAAAAGAAAAATATCCTGAATATTATAAACAGTTTGAACACTTAAAACATACAACTTCTTTACATGCATTTAATATGTTTATTATGAAAAAAGAATATTTAAATCAATATTGTGAATGGCTGTTTGATATTTTAGGTGAAGTTGAAAAACGTGTTGATTCTTCTCAATATTCAGATTTTCATAAACGATTCTATGGTAGAATTTCTGAACGATTACTGGATGTTTGGATAAAGACAAATAAATTAAATTATAAAGAAATTCCTGTTATTGATATGCAAAATATTAACTGGAAAAACAAAATTAAATCATTTCTTGTAGCTAAATTTACAGGTAAAAAATACGAAAAGAGTTTTTAATAATTTTTAAGCATAAAAAAAAGGCTTTATTTCTTAAGAAATAAAGCCTTTTTTACATTAATTCATAAATGCTGTAAATCCTAATGAAAGGACAAAACCATTTCTTTCTGGATATTCATTTGAATTAATATATTTATATTTAGTATTTTTACCACCTTCACCTTCTATTCCAGTGAACCAGTCATAAATATATCCAACAGATCCATTTAATTTAAGTGGAACATTGAAACTATTTAAATTAACAGATCCATCCAATGTAATTACACTCATCCATTCATAAGTTCCATCTTTTAAGAAATATTTTCTTTTTGCTTCTCTATCTGCACTTTTTGGTACTAATTCAGAATAAATATTACTTCCTTCTACAGCTCCTGTTCCCCAGTCAGTTCCATGTCTAATTAATTGATACTGTAATCCTGCAGAAACATTTTTTACAGGTTTACAATCAAATCTGAATAACAATTCATCTGAATTAGGCTGTAAATAATAACCTAAATTTTCACCATTATTAGAATATGAAGTTGCAACATATGTATTATACCATGGAGTTCTTACTGCCGGATGAGTATAACAATATGGTTCAACTTTAGAATATCTAAGAGAAACAGAACCTAATGGTAACCAAGGGAATACTGATTTTATTCCTCCCTGATATGCAAAAGTACATCTTGTATTTTCCCAGAAACGTGCTTTAAGACTATTCATTTCATCCATATATAAAGATGCCCACATATAACCTATTTTTGGAAGTTTAATCTGTAAATTACCAAAAAGTCCTAAATTATCATAATCACCTACACTATTTTGATAAATTACCAAATCAATTAATGGTAACATATATCCCAATTCAACTCTTTTTGGATAAATACAAGTACTACCAAAATCAATATGTAAATATTTAAAATCAGCAGAAATCATCTTAAGAGTGAATAAACTCTGGAAAAAATGAGAATCTATAATATCTGGAGATGCATATTTTACATATTTATTTCCATCATCAGATTCTCCCCATTCATCATCATATAATTTCCATGCATTATAATTAATATGTCTTTGATTTGGAAATTCTAATGAACCTGTTGTCATAGAATAAGAAAGCCAGTCAAATAATTTTACTGACATATCAAATCCAAAATAAGGATGAGAATAACCATTTAAAGAAAGGCTTGTTCCATTATCTACAGAAGCCCATTCTCTATTATATCTTCCTAATCCTAATTCAAGTCTATTATTAAATAAAGAAGAATGTAATTCACCATACATTCCAAATCCAAAACTTGTTACATCTGGCCATGATGTTAAACCATTTGCATTAATAGATCCAAAATGATAAACAGAACCATCCCAATGTTTTTTATATGAATATGGTAACATTGAATTTAATCTATAAGTATTGATTGTTCTTGGATCTTTCATCCAGAGTTTTTTAGATTCATAATCAGGATTTGTTATATCTTGTACGATTTTATTTTCCTGATCATGTGTAGAATACCACCAGTTACCAATATAATAATTATCACCTAATTTTAATAAAGGAACTTTTGTTAAATCTAAAAAGCCTAAAGCTCTATAGGAAATATAATCTGTTATATTCCCAAAAAAATCTAAAGTATGATAATATTCATATCCAGTTTGATTTTGTTCTTTATCTGTGTATAAACCAGAAGAAATAAAACCATCATCATAATTATGTACATAAAATGTTATTGGAAAATTATCTTTATCATTTGAAGTAGAATATTCCATTTTATTCCATTCAAATTTATTAGAAACTTCTTTTGAAAATTTATCTTTATATGATAAAAATATTTCTCTTTCATTAGATGAAACATAATCATCTTCTAATTCTAGGTTATCAAGAATTTCATTTAACTTAGAAAGAATATAACTTTCTGTGTAAGGTTTATTAACATCTAATTTTTTACATAAACCTTTTAGTTCAGCTGCATTTAATACAGTATAAACTTCATCTGTAATATCTACAGTATTATTATTTTGTGCAAATAATGTAGAATTTAAAAATAAAACTAATAAGGATAATACTAAAAAATTTTTCTTCATTTTTTCCTTCTTAAAATATTATTCAAATAATTTATATTCAAAGGCTAAATCACCTTGAAATCCCTGAGCAAAATTATTCAATTCATTTTTATTATTAAAAATAAATGAATAAGTTAAATTTGTATTAAGTTTACAATTTTTATTTATTTTATATTCAGCATCAATTCCAATTTGATTTGTATATTGTAAAATGCCGGTTAATTTATGACTTCTTGCCATTGCTTCTGCTTCTTCCTGTGTTATTAATCCTAAATTAACTAATACTGAAGGATAATAGGCAGAAACTTCAACATCATCATATCTTTCTGAAGTTTTATCATCATAATCTGCTTTTGTTTTTTGACTGAACATACCAAAAGAATTTGTTCCATGTGCTAAAAATAAATAACTTAAGCTTACTTGCCATTTGTTGTTTTTCTTATATCCAATTTTAAATTCTCCACCTAAAGAATCTGGACCAAATGGAGTTCCTATCCAAGAATAAATAGGTGTATAAAAATTTCTCTGCATATTATGTCTTTCTGAAATTAAAGACCATTCATCACTTTGTTTTACATATAAATAAGGTAATGTATAAATTCCTTCTAACTGAAAATTAATATAAGAATCATTTTTTACAGGTAAATTATATTCAGCACCTGCCTGAAAACCAAAACCATCTGGTAATGTTCTTCCATAAGCTGTAGTTAATTCACCTTCTGGCTGAATTTCAGTCATTGCATATTGAGCATATAATCTTAAATTTTTAATCGGAGTAATATCAACATTAACACCAAAATATGCACAACAATGAGCTTCATTATAATATTTTGTTTCCCAATCATTTCTATATTGATTCCATGAACCAAATGAATGCATGATGATTAATGGATTTAAATAACGAATTTCAAAAGGACCGTTAATCATTGTTCCTTCTAAAACACCAACACGCAACCATTTAAAAGGTGCAAATTCCAAATCATGCATATATAAGTTCTTTTTATTATTGATTTCAACAATACTTGTTACAAATTTCAATTTCTTTGTAAAAAGATTAAACTGAATAAACGCATCAGTCTGGAAAGTTCTGTTATAAATAATACTTCCGGTTAAAGTTCTACCAACTTCAAGACCTTCCCTTCCAACATGAAGATTAATACCGAGCCCATTGTCAAACAAATATCCTGCACTAAAATATGCATATGTAGGCCATAAAAATTCAAAATCTGATGCATTAAAGAATATATTACAGAAATTATTTGATTCATTCATACCAAAAAAGTTCTTAGATAAACAAAAATCTGATTCAATAAAAGCATAATCACAAAAATTAATATAAACTGGATAAGTAAGTATTTTTTCTGTTAATGGATTAAAACTAAATGATGAAGCTGCAGCATAATTACAATCAACTTCATTTGTAACTCCAGGACTAACATATTCTGTTGTTTTATGACCACAATAATCATTTGCATAAGACCATGGAATCTGGTCATTTGATTTATACATTAATACTGGATTAAAATAAATGTTAAAACCAATTTCAAGTGGATTAAAAATATTTAAAGTAAAGTTTTTCTTCTTAAAAAAATCCATTGCCTGATTATAAAGTGATTTTCCTGATTCAGAAAGTTTATCATATTCAATTCTTTCAAAATTTAATTTTAATTCATTTATTGAAAGAGGTGCATTATCTGCAATAGTACTAATTCCACATTCAGTTGATAAAACAGATAAAGCATCATAAATCCAATGTCCTGCTTTTAACATCTGATTATTACTATAACTTTGTGAATAAACTTTTGTAAAATTTAATAATAATATTAAAAATACAAAAATATTTTTAATTCTTTTCATATTTTTCCCCAATTAATTTGATTCTATTATTTTATCAAAAAAAACTATAATATTCTATAATATAATAATTTTCTTAATATTTACTATTTTAATAGACTATAATACAATTTTGTAATAAAATAGAAATATGACAATTGAGCAGTTTAAAAGTTACTTAAAGAAAAATTATCCACACAGAAGTTCATTCCTTATCGGATTATCAATGCTGATTACAGATATTATTGTATTAATGATTTGTATCGGTTTAGGCTTTTTTATTGTAAA
>CALAUH010000320.1 GCA_937892225.1 uncultured Treponema sp. | reverse complement strand
TAAATCAAATGTCACCTCTTACTTGGGCTTATGTAGGAGATTGTATATTTGAATTATATATAAGAACAAATTTAGTAAATACAACAAATTTAAAACCACATAATATGCATGTTGAAGCAACAAAACTTGTAAAAGCAAAAACACAAGCAGAAATGCTTAAAAATATTATGGATGATTTAACAGAAGAAGAAAAAGATTTAGTAAGAAGAGGTAGAAATGCAGAAAACCATCATTTACCTAAAAATGCAAGTGTACAAGAATATATGTATGCAACAGCCTTTGAAGCATTAATTGGTTACTTATATTTATGCAAAAACACAAAAAGAGCAAAAGAAATTATCGAAAAGGCGCTAAAAACACTTGATTTTTCTGGAAATATGTAGTAGAATAGATAATGTAAAAAAAGGCATTAAATTTCATCCTGTAAGCAGAATGGAAAGAGCGATAAATACATAAATTAATTTGTTAAATTATACGATAATTATCTTAATATAAACTTGAAAACAGTATACCATATACTATCCGGCATAGAAAAGACCGTTTTTTAAAAGAGCAAGCGGTCAGCTTGCTCTCAGCTTGTCAAAAAACTTTTGACAAGCTGTGAAGACTGCCGAGAAGGGTTGGCAGAAGCCGTTTTCTCCGATCCGAAGCTGTACAAAGGTACCGCGAGAGGTCGGAAAAACGGCTAATTGTCGGCTTTACGATCGGAAAAAGCGCCTTTTGGGCGCCTTTCTCCTTATATTTCTCTTTTTATTTTAAAAGAAAAAAAATAGGATGATTTTAATTGAAAAAATTTTATTTCTCCAAAATTCTGTAAATCTTAAAGATCGAGAATTTTTAAAAAGATATAAAATTAAGTCATCACTATTTAATAAGTGGAAATCTAACTCAGTTATTCCATTAAAAAAAGATATTTTATATCTTTGCAAGGAATTTAATTTAGATGTAGATGATTTTATGGATGATAATTCAACCCTAAAATTCCCTCTTCCAAATGAGCATTATTGCAAACCTATTAAAAAATGTATTACAGAAGATACTGTATTAGAGGATTTCCCCAGAGAAGATAATTCTCGTTACGAAGAAAAAGATTAAAAATTAATAAAAACACCGTTGCTATTAAGCTTCGGTGTTTTCTTTTTGCCACTCTGGATGTAGTTGATAAACCTTTTCAACCGCCTCATTAAACATTTTATCTTCTATTTTAATTTTTTCTGATTTTTCAAAACTGTCTATCTGTTCTGCTTTTTTTGTATATTCGTCAGCAAGTTTCTGATAAGTATTGTTTTTATAACTTAAGTTAGCTGCAAACATTGAACAAGCTAACAATGTAATTACTAAAAGAGATACTAATTTTTTCATTATTTTGCGTTCCTATCATCAAAATCAAGATTATTTACACCCTGATCAATCATATCTTGAACTGGATCTGAAACTTCTTCAGACAATTCAACTTCAACAGAAGAAGGATCTGCATAATTATCTTCTTCGAGTAATACAGCATCTTCTGCTTCGATACCTTCAGTTGGTTCTGTAAGAGGAACACGTACATCTGCATTTGCTGCAAGTACTGCACTTTCTTCTACACTCTTCTTTGCTTCTTCAATAGCTTTTTCTGCTGCTGCACGTTTTTCAGATACAGTTACAAAAATGTTAGAGAATGTTTCATAAGCAGATTTGTAATTATCATATGCATTAACAGGATCCTGCATTGAGAATAATGAGTCACCTTTCTTGAATGCAGCAACTGCATCACCATAAGCAGTTTTTTCTGTAACACCAGCTTTTACGCTATCAGCTTTCTTTTTTGCATCCAATGCATTTAAACGTTCATTTTTAGCAACTGTCTTATAAACAAGAATTAATGCTGAGTTCAAACAAGTAGATGCTTCTGTAGCTTTTTCTAACTGCTGTGCACCAGTTGATTCAGGATTATTAAACAAAGTTTCTGTATCAGACATTGCTGCACAACCCTGATTATATAAATCCGATGCTAAACTTGTTAATTCAGTTTCTTCAAGTTTAATTCTTGCATCTCTAGCTTTTAAATAAGCAGCAAGTGCAAGATAACGATTAGCAACATCAGTACCAGCATCAACGATGTCTTTACCTTGTTCTGCATCAGCTTTAACCAAAGTATATTTTTCGTCTACACTGTCCAATAGATTCACAGCATTTTGTTCTGCACCAGAATCGATTGCAAGTTGTCTTGCATTAGCAATACTTTCCAACACTTCTTCACTGGTAACAGCTTTTACTTCTGTTCCAGGAGCTTCAGGTTCTGTTGTCTCCCCTTCCTGTTTCCCACAAGACACAAAGAACATCACTAATAAAATTGATAGAACACTTAGAGCAATTTTCTTCATAAAAATCCTCACTTTAAAAATCTATTAATAGTTTACTGTATTAAATCAAATCTTACAATAAATTTCGTCTTTCAATATCTGATTTTATTCATTTTTTCTACAAAATAAGATAAAAGTATATCTTCTGACTATTTATTATCGGCAGAATTCAGCATAAAGATTAAATTTTTTTATTTTTTACTTTTTTTTAATATCTGTTAGTATTATTATATAGATATAAATATAAGAAAAGGAATTTATTATGGCAGATGATTTTTCTTTCAACATTGAAAAAAACATTGGTATAATTTCAGAAGGCAAAGGCGGATGGAATTTAGAACTAAACCTTGTTTCATGGGGCGAGCGACCTGCAAAATATGATATAAGAAGCTGGTCACCAGATCATCAGAAAATGGGAAAAGGAATAACTTTAACTAAAGAAGAACTTCTTTCTATCAAGAACATTTTAGAAAGCAACACTCTGGATTAATTATTCGTATTCTGCTTTAGAAATTGAAGCACCTTTTTTAACTATTATTTCATAAAGCATTTTTTCTAAAAGAACATCTTCTAATAATGTTCCTCCGCTTCGAATTTCCATATCAGTTTGAGCTAAAACTGCTAAAATTGCCGTTGCCTGACCAGTTGTCCAGATTTTAGCAGCTTTTTTGTATTGTTTTTGCATTGTTGTACCGGAAATACCATTTTTCTTTAATTCAAAAGAATCTGCAACATAACCGTCCGGACAAAGTTTATGCCATATAACAAGTTTTCTAAAACAAGATGATAAAGCCGCAATCAAAGCAGCAGATTTATTTTCTTTCGACAGTCTGATTTTCTGTAATATTTCTAATCCATTTTCAAAACGTTCTTGAGCTGATAAAGAAGTTTCTGTAATTGCATTAAAAAGTGAAAAAGCGTTTTCTTCTCTATTATGAGTTAATATTGATTCTACATCATCGCAGGTAATAGTATGTTCTTTTGGAAAACAGACAAAAAATCTTGAACATTCATTTCTTAAAGCCTGCGTATTGTTTTCTATCATATCAAGAATAAGGGAAGCGGCATCTTCCTGAATAGAATAACCGTTTTTAGTAAAAAAGTTCTGAATCCATGGTATTTTTCTATCTTCAAACATTTCCCAGAAGATTTTTTTATTTGAAGGAGGAACAAGTTCTTCAACTTTTTTATCTATTCCAATTTCATCAGAAATCAAAACTAAAAGCGAATTTTCCGAAGGATTATCAAGCCAGCTTTTAAGAGTAGCAATATCATCCTTTGTTTTTATTAATTCTGCACCTTTACATACAACAAAAACAGCATCTGAAAAGAGAGTTCCACTCTGCAAAATTGTCATTACCTGAGAAAAAGGTGTTTCTATAAGATAAAAAGAATGTTCGTCAACAGAACCAAACTGTTTTTTAAAAGATGATTTTAATGCGTTTAAAGCATCATCTTTTTCTCCAAATTCAGGTCCTGTATATAGATAAATCGGTTTATTCATTAATATGTTCTTACAATGTTTGATAAAATTCCAACAACACGCACATCCTGACAATAAATAGGCTGAAACGCTGGATTTTCCGGTTGAAGTCTGATTCTGGTAGATTCTTTATAATATCTTTTTAAAGTAATTGCATCATCAATAACTGCAACAATAATCTGTCCATCTACAGCAGTACTTGACTGTTCTACAACTGCTAAATCACCGTCTAAAATACCTGCATTCTGCATACTCTGACCGCGTACACGTAATGCAAAATAACTTTTTCCAGGTCTTACAAAAGGTTCTGTAAGATTTACATATCCGTCAAGATTTTCTTCACTCAAAAGAGGTTTTCCGGCAGCAACTGTTCCTAAAAGAGGAACTTTACTAACAAAAGGTTTTGATTCTTTTTCCCTTACATCAGAAAGGACTCTGATAGAACGAGAACGATTTTGTGTCTGTGATAAAAATCCTTTTTTCTGCAATGCAATTATATGATCCTGGATTGCACGAATAGAAATTTCAAAATGATCACTTATTTCTCTTACAGTAGGAGGAAAACCATTTGTATCTGTAAATTCCGATATAAATGTTAGAACTTCTTTCTGTCTGTCAGTTATACCTTTCATAAAACCTCACTTTTATAATAAAAAAAGAATAACTATTCTTCCTGAAATTTTGAATTAAATAATTCTTCAATAACAGATGCTGCTTCAGATTCATCCGGTCCTTCAACTGTTAAAGTCATCTGTGTATTATAACCTGCACCCATTGCAATAACACCCATAATTGATTTTGCATTAACAGTAGTTTCATCTCTACTTAAAGAAATTTCACTTTCAAATTTATTAGCAGTCTGTGCAATTATTGCTGCAGGTCTTGCGTGAATACCTGCACGATTTTGAACTGTTAATATCTTTTCTATCATTTTAGCCCCCAAAATTTATATATTATTAATAAGAATCATCATTTCCATAGTAAGCAGCTTTTGCATCACCTTTTTCTATCCATTTAAGAATATTCTGATTAAAATCTTTTGCAGAATTATAACCCATATCCTTAAGACGCTCGTTCATTGCCGCTGCTTCGATAATAATTGGAAGATTTCGTCCCGGTTTTACAGGAATTTCAATCACAGGAACTTTTACTCCAAGAACTTCCTTATATTTTTGTTCAGTTCCAAGACGATCGTATTCTTTAGAAGAATCCCAGTCTTCCAATTGTACAATTAATTGAACTTCTTTTTGATTACGAATTGCACCAACACCATATAATTGAGAAATATTAATAATCCCCAATCCTCTAATTTCCATATGATGTGAAATTGTTGTGTTTGGACCCCTTCCAAGTAAAATATTACCATTTACACATCTGATTTCGATAATATCATCTGCAACAAGACGATGACCACGTTCTACAAGTTCAAGAGCCGTTTCACTTTTACCAACACCAGAATGACCGTTTAACAAAATACCAATACCAAAAACTTCTACAAGAACACCATGCATAGTTTTATGTGCAGCGAAAATATTAGAAAGAACACGTGTAATTCGATTTGAAAATTCTGTAGACGGTAAAGAAGTCTGTAAAACCGGACAGCAGGATTTTTCTGCCAGTTTTAAAAATTCTTCTGTAGGTTCAAGATTATATGTAAAAACACAACAAGGAATTTCATTTGAAAAAAACTGATTTAAAGAATCAAAATTCTTTTCTTTTTGCAATTTAGATAAATATGCCCATTCACCTCGTCCTAAAAGCTGAATTCTATCATTAGCAAAACTATCATAAAATCCACTTAAAGCAAGACCAGGTCTGTTTAATTCTGGAAGAGTAATAGCTCTAGGTAAACCCCGACGACCAGCAATACACTTTAATTCAAGAGCATCGTGTCCCGACAAGTTTAAATCGAGCAAATCTAAAACAGTAAATTTTTTATCTGGCATACATTTATACTATACACATCTAAAGAATTTTATTCAACAAAAAAATAAATTTGTTTTTTAGAAGTTACAGTATTATACTTATAAAAGATTTTTCAGGAGGTTTTTATATGACAAAAACAATAAATGCAATCGGATTTACATTAAATCCAAAACAATCAGAGATGATTGAAACAAAACTTAAACGTATCGCATATGCAGAAGATTTAATAATTGATCTTATTATGCGAATCAAAATTGATAATGAATTCATTGTAGAAACCACAGTAAATTTCAGATGGGGCACTCAGGCTCATGTTGATGCAAAAGACTATGATTTTGATGCCGCTGTAAATAAAATGATGGATGTGCTTGATAATAAAATAAAGAAAGAAAAAGATAAAAAACAACATTAAAGCTTTAGGGGGCGCCCCCCCCATTCGGCGCAGTCATAGTGTTTTCGCCCCCTAAAACCCCCACTTTCCCGCGCCTGCGTTCAAGGGAGTTCCCTTGAAAATCCCCTTAGCCTGACAATTTCATGGGCGATGCCCAGAAATTGATAAAACTAAAAAAAAGACTTGTCGAAAAAAATATCGGCAAGTCTTTTTTTTTAGCTTTATTTATTAAATTATCAATTCATTTTTAGAGATGGATTTAATGTTTTTATATAAACAATTTATATTAAATAATTATAGAATCATACATTGTTAATATGCATTTTGTGCTATACGTAATCCATAATCTGAATTTACATTATATATATAGCTTCTACTTTCAAAATTGTCAGTAACTACACATAACAATTCACTAGAAGAAAATCCTCCACCAAAAATTAATCTATTATTTGTTGGCCATTCCCAGCATCTTTCCTGAACATTTCCACACATATCGTATAAACCATAATCATTTGGTAATTTTTTTCCTACATCATGTGTTTGATTATTAGAATTATCAACATACCAGGCTACTTCATCTAAATTATTGCTTCCAGAATACTTATACTTTTTTCCACCTTTGTATGCATATTTCCATTCTTTTTCCACAGGTAATCGATAACCATTTGCATCTTCATTTCTTACACAAGTATCAGCTTTACCGTTTCCCATATCAGCGCAATAATTATTATTTGGATTAGTTCCATGATAACTAACACCAGCATTTCCTTCCCAATTTATTTTTTCTGCTATTTTTATAAGAAATGTCTCAGTTGTAAAATCTGATGCACCGCGAGTATAATAAACAGGAGCTAAACCATCCATCTGGCTGGCAGCATTACACCAAACAATAATATCACGCCATGCCACCCAAGTTACAGGCTGTGTTGAGCCTTGTGGTTCTGCACCATCTATACCATTACTGCCTTCTCTTCCAAGATTTGCAAAAACATATCCATGTTTTATAGCCCATTGATATACTTCATACCATCTTTCATAAGTAACTTCTGTATTACTAATATAAAAATCTTTAAGATAACCTTCACCTGTAATTTTTACCATTGTATTTGGAACAAGATCCTCTGTTGTTACTGGTTCTATAGTAGTTGATCCCCAATCAATAATTACTTCAAGTTCAATTTCTTTTGGTTTTGGTGACATTTTTACAGAAATTACTGGTTTAAGATTATCAAAACCTAATGTCATTGTACCAATTCCTTCAGCAACAACTTTTCCTTCTTCGTTATATCCAGTTACTTTTATTGAATATACACCTTCTTCTAGTGTTTTTACAAATACAGTTTCTCCAGGATTTCCTGTTGCACTGTCTACAACAGTATCATTTATTAATTCTACAACATAATGATGAACATCTGCTTCTGTATAATATTCCACCGCTCTTGATGTTTTTCCAGGAAGTTTTACAGCTAAACAAATTTCTTTGCCTTTTCCCCAATATACATTTACGTTATTAGTTACATTATCACAACTAATAAGACCAATTAACAAGATTAACATTGTTAAATTTGTCAATAACTTTCTCATTTTAGTACTCCTCTTTAATAAATAAGCTTTTTCTCTAATTCAATCCACCTCATGTGAATAATAACAATTATACCGATTGATAGAAACATTCGCAATAAAAAACCATTTATTTTTATGAATCATCTAAAAATAATTTTTTCCATTGATAATATTACTATTCACCAATATAATAAAATATGTTCGCTTGAGCGGATTTAATTTATTAAAAAAATAAACAAGTTAGCAAAAAAACTTATTTATTAAAAAGGTGGAAAAATGAAATTAACAAAAATTTTATCTGTTTCTGCAATTTTACTTGCAGGATTAATGCTTACAGGCTGTACAAAAGAACCAGGTTCAAGTGGTACATCTGGAAATAATCCAGAAAATAACCCAACTGGAATTAAAGCAGAAGATGTAATTATAGTTTCTAATGATGGTAAAACTGTAAAAATTAATTATACAAATAACACTGACGAAGAACAGAAATTCTTACTCTTTGCGGGTGAAAATTTTGGTTATAATTTTTGTGGTGAATATTATATTTATAATCCTGAAGGTGATGCAAAATATAAATTTGGAATGTTTTATGATTATACTTATGATTCAAATGAAAATGCACTTTGTTTTATTGCAGAAATAGAATCTTTAGAAAAGCAAAATTCTATTCCAAACATTCAAACAACTGTTGCTTCTGGTTTTTTTGCAATAAGTGATTTTAATAATTTAGATTTTTCTGAAATTATAAATTATCATGGTAGAAAAAGTAATCCTGGTGTTCTTACAATAAGAGAACAAGGATATGATGATTCTGTTTATTTTAATTTAAGAAAAACAGGTTCTCAAATATCATCTGATGGAAATTATTTTGTAGAATTAAAAAATATTGAACTTGGAACTGGGAAATATGGTTTTTATTTAATTATACAACCAAAATCAACTTGTAAATTAAATTTTAAAATTAAGAATACTACAAATGATTGGTAAAAATAAATATTACTAAAAAAATGAGCTACTTAATAAAAATTAAGTAGTTCATTTTTTTTAATTATTCCCTATTATAAAAATTCCATATTGCTTGTAATGTTTTTTCTGAATAAATATTAGAATATATAGCATCTATTGTATTAATATTTGTTTGAAAATTTTTATTTTCGGTTGAATTATATATTATGAATGGTGTTGTATAATTAATATTTATTTTTTTATAATAAATTTTATTATTTAATATATAAATTTTTATAAAATCTTTTTCGTTAATCTTTACAGTATTTACAACTTGAGTACATGTACATGCTACATCACAGTAAATTGTATTAATGTCGTAACCGTTTTTATCACCGATAATATTTTTATTTATTAAATTTGAATAATAAATGTCTGTATATTGATAAATATTAATTTCATAAACAGTTGGTGCTTCGCCTGTTCCTTCTTTTAAGGTATCTCCATTAATAAATAAAGAATAATAATCTACATATTTTTTTATTGTTAATATGTAGAAATTACATGTTTTTTTAGATTCGTCAGTTCCTTCTTCCCAGTCTGTTAATCCTTCTTCTATATTATTTTTTTCAAGGTTAAAGAAAAAACCAACTTCACCGTCTATACCTGCTAATCCTTCTGTACCATGGAAACTGTTAAAATCAAAAGTGATATTTTTACAATATTCTAATGGTATATCTTCAAAGCGGAACTGATATTCAGATTCTGTTTCGCTTGTATTTGTATAATTAATTAAAGAAAAATCGTTAGATTTTTCCAATCCGTGTGGCATTTTAAATAATAGCCACAGATAAACACAGATGCACACAGATAAAAAAGAAACAGGATAAAAAGGATAAGAATTTAAAATACTTCAAGATTTTACGTTAGTAAAATCCAATCCGTGTGGCGATCTTCAACGACTGGATTTTAAATTAATTTTTCCTAATAAAAACTCCTTTTTTATAAATCACGGCATAAATATATACATACAGTATTTGAACTGTAAATATCAAAGAAGAAGGTCTACAGCAGGCTTTTCCGCTGTTTTATTATCAATTTATTTTTTTCTTACCCCACTCTTGTATCAAGTTTGACGGGTCTTTTGAAAGTAAAGCTTTTACTAATAATAAATCTGCCTGAGCAAAGACGTTTAATAATAATTCCTGTTCATCTTTTGTAAATCTACTTAAAACATAACCAGCAATATCTGGATTATCTGGACGGCCAATTCCGAATCTTATTCGCCAGAAGTCGGCTGTATTTAAAACTGATTTTGTTGAACGTAAACCGTTATGTCCGCCTAATCCGCCTGACCATTTAAAACTAACAATACCTGGGGCTAATTCTAATTCATCGTGAATTACAAGAACATTTTCCGGCTTTAATTTATAAAAATTAACTACTTCTATAATACTGTCACCGGAAAGGTTCATGTATGTTTCTGGTTTTAAAAAATAAATATGATCTG
This sequence comes from uncultured Treponema sp., assembly GCA_937892225.1. Classification (GTDB taxonomy): domain Bacteria; phylum Spirochaetota; class Spirochaetia; order Treponematales; family Treponemataceae; genus Treponema_D. The sequence goes on along the minus strand of CALAUH010000320.1, from coordinate 7,297 downwards.
GTGCTTCTTCGGGAACTAAAACTGGACTTCCATCTTTTTTAGTACAGATTTTTGTATCTGCTGCCCATGAAGCTAATTCTGTTGGAGTACAAGAAGCAAATTTTCCTTTAAATTTACTCTGCCAGTTTAATTTATCTGCAAATGGTAAAGAATCTTCGAAAAACCAGGAAACATTATGTCTTGTTTTTTCATATTCTTTACCGTAATTTCCTAAAAAAGCAACCAGTTGAATCATTTTATTTTACTTCCGCAAGTTTTTCGAATCTTGTAGCATTATATCCGGCAAATTCAAAAGTATATGGACTTTCGCTACAATTTGCATAATATGTATCAGATGAATTTTCATCTGCGGCTGGAATTTTATATACATCCATTGCAACAGTTTTAGAAGCAGTATTGATTTTTGTTGATGCAACCAATTCTCCTCCTAAATCCATTTTACCGTCATACCATTTTGTTGCTGTAACAGTTGCAAAATTTTCTAAAGTCTGTGCAATCTGTTCTGCTGTAAAACCTTCTATCTGTGATTCTTTTGTAAATTTAACTGTTCTTGAATCAGATAAAACTGCATCTACAGAAGTAATTTCTGATTTTTCCAATGTAAATACAACCATTTCTCTTAAATCAGAAACAGATTTGTTAAAAACACTTCTTAAATCACTGGATAAAAGATAAATATCTTTACCATTATCTACAGTTGCATAACTCTGACTGCCTGTTGATGCCTGTTTACCAATCTGAATTGTTCTTACAATTTTTTCACCGGCTTTTGCAGTAACTTCAATCTTCTTACCATCCAAAAGTTCATATTTTTCAAGATTTGCATCATTTGAAGTACTTGCGATTTTTTCCAATGCATCAAATGATGAAAGTTTATTTATCAACTCTGTAACAGAATTATTACTTGCAGGATATTCTTTATCACCAATGAACCATGCATCATTTTTCTTTGTGATATTAATAGTTTCTAAACCGTTAACAATAGAAATAGAATCAATATCTGCTTTAACAGTAAATGATTTTACATTTGACTGTCCTTTTACAACAAATTGAATAATACATACGAGTAAAAGAACTGCATCTGCTATTAATAAAGCTAATTTTCTTGTTTTCATTTTATCAGTCCTCCTTTTCTTCTTTTGCATTTTTCTTTTCTTTATTTATTGTTCTTTTATCATCTGGATTATATTTTTCATTAATTTTATTTCTTCTAATATTTCTAGCACGCCAGATTAAAAGTCCAATTAAAATAACGATTACTGGAATTCCATAATTATTAAAAATCTGGAAAATCTTTGCAAGAACTGGAGATTTTATATTAAGTGTATTAATAGATAAACCTTTTGTACGCATTGTACATAAATCTTCATTTCCATTCATATAATCTACAGTATTCAAAATGAACATTGCAGCAGGATTTGAACCGTTCTGATCTATCAACTGATATGTTGTACCAAGAGAAGAACCAGTAACAAAGATTTTTCCAGGAACAGTTGCTTTTTTAATAAAGTTGTTAGTAGAAATTAAATCCTGTTCTGCATTTTCTTCATTCATCTGCTGGTCAAAATCAGGGGCATCATCATAAGCACTTGTAAATTTACCTTCTACAAGAATAGAAACATTCTGGCTCTTCATTTCAGCTGGTTCTGGAGGCTGAATAAAATCTGGAGTTAAGAAACCGTCTCCATCATAAACCCATGAATGATCTGATGTTTTTGAAAGAACAGTTGTTTTTAAATCAGGATTATCTCCTGTCATATTTACAGCACCAGACATTAAAACATAAACATAAGCAAGATTTTTTGTAATTGGATGTTTCTGATTCAACTGCTTTTTCTGTAAAGTTGGAATCCAGTAAATACTTTGCTTTCCAGCATCTCTTGAATTCTGAGTATAACAGTTTTCATCAAGAACATAATTGTATTGATGTTCAATGCCATATTTCTTTAACAATTCATCAAGTGTATTTGTTTTTGGAACAAAAGATGGTAAACCGTCAAAATAATTCTGTTTTTCCTGATTCTGCTGTAAACTGTCTAAGAAGAACATTACGTTTCCACCACGCATAATAAACTGGTCAATTTTGTAACATTCTAATCCACTGTAATCAGTTTCTGGACCATTGATAATAATTGTAGAAATACCGGCTGGAATTTCATCATTTACTAAATCAATCTGAACAATTTTATATCTTTGTGATAACAACTGATTAAAGTTCAAACAGTCATCTTCTTTATTTATATCATGTTCATTGTGACCAACAATATATCCAATCTGATTTGGTTTATTAACTAAAGTCTGAATTCCCTGATTAATAGAATCTGTAAGTGATTCAAGACCTGTTACCATATTTCCCAAGAATGGAACTTTTGTAATATAAAGTGGTAATACAGAATAATTTTCTCCAGATTCAATTACTAAACCTAAAGCAGCATTTTCTTTGATTCCATCTCTTTCAAAAGAAATACCCTGAATACCATATTTATTTACATATTCTTCTACCTGCTGTGATGTAGGATTTACAACTGTATAGAACAAGCGGTTCTGTTTCTGTTTATTTACTTCGTTGAAAGCCTGTTGAACAGTTTTTTCTACCTGATCCAATCCCTGAATTCCAAGTTCAGCTAAAGATGATGAATAATAAAGTGTAACAATGATTGATTCTTTATCAGATAAATTTGAAAGTGCATCTGCTGTTGTAATCATCTTAGAAATTGTTGAAGTAATTAAATATTCAAATCCTTCCTGAGATGTAACGCTCTGTATAACTTCAATTTCATCTGCATAAGAAAGAACAATTCCCATAAAAGCCTGTTTGAATCCTACTTCGTTGTTCTTAACTTCCTGAATCTGAATCTGTTCCAAACCTAAATTTTGAGCTAAATCAATATTTTTCTGTTTAGACATATCCATATAAGATACAGAGAAATTTTTATTTGCAACGCCTTTATATTCATCAAGTAAATCTTCTATATATTGTTCTACTGTTTTATATTGTGATGGAAGATTTTTATCAAAGAAAACTCTGATTGAAAGAGGTTCTTTTAAATTTTTAACAAGAGTTTCACTTGCTTTAGACAATGAATATGACTTTGGTTCTGTCAAATCTATTCGTTTAAAAGTATTAAATCCTGCAATATTCAATAAAATAATAAATAAAATAAATAATGCAAAATCACTTTTAGAACTTTTTATCCAATCTAAAAACTTTTTCATTTTACATACGCTCCTTTTTTTGAGTTCTTACTGTAAGTACAAAGAAAAGTGCTGTAAGAGAAACAAAATAAATAATATCACGTGTATCAACAATACCTTTTGTAATTGAATTAAAATGATTTCTTGCAGAAAGGTACGAGAAGAATGATACAACTGGTCCAGGGAAGAAAATCAAGAATGAATCAAGCATTGTAAGGAAAATACAGATTAATAATCCTATAATAAATGCAATAATCTGATTTTCTGTTACAGATGATGCAAACAATCCGATTGCTGTATAACTTGCACAAAGGAAAATAGCTCCAATGTAACCACCGATAATTGGACCAAAATCTGGAGAACCAAAAACGCAGATTGTTATAACATAAAGTAAAGTTGGAGCAAGCATAATTAATGTTTCCAAAAATGATGCAAGATATTTACCAACAACAACATCCTTTTCTGTTACAGGCAAAGTCATTAAAGTTTCCATTGAACCAGTACGTTTTTCATCAGAAAAAACACGCATTGTTAATGCTGGAACAAAAAATGAAAGGAAAATAGGAAGCCAGCTGAAGAACTGTCTTAATTCTGCCCTATTATTAATAAAAAATGTTATGAATGACATAATTCCAATAGCACACAAAAAAACTGCACTTACAATATATGCCATAGGACTTGCAAAATATGCTTTTAATTCACGCTTTAAAATTACAAAAGCTGGTTTTTCTTTTTTAATAGAAGTATTACTCATTTTCTGTTACCTCTGAATTATCACTTGTAAGAACGTGGAAAACATCTTCAAGACTGTTACGCTGAATAGACATTTCGTAAAGTGTAAAATTATTTTTTACCATAGCATCAAAAATTTCTGGTCTGACTTCTTCACCATTGTTAATTTTTAATACTGCTCCGACAAGTTTATCTTTTGCATTAATAACATCAGCATCACTTACTGAAACAGATTCAACGCCTTTAATTTTTGATAAAACATCACTTACAGCTTTATAAGTTCCACCGCCGACTGTAACTTTAATCATAAACTGATTTCCAAATCTTTCTCGTAATGCTTCTGTAGGACTGTCGGCAACAACTTTTCCTTCAGAAATGATGATTACATGACTACATAAAGTTTCTACTTCACTTAAAATATGAGTTGAAACAATTACAGTTCTAGTTTTACCGATTTCTCGAATAATATTTCTTACATCTTCAACCTGATTTGGATCTAAACCAGAAGTTGGTTCATCAAGAATAAGAATTTCTGGATCATTCATAAGTGCATGAGCCAATGATACTCTCTGTCTGTTACCGCGAGAAAGTTGTCTGATATTCTTGCTCATTACTTCTTTAAGTCCACATTCTTTACATAATAATGGAACTTTTACTTCAGGATCCTGATTATGCATTTTTGCTACATAAATCAAATAATCTTCTACTATCATATCACCATAAAGTGGTGCAGATTCTGGCATATAACCAATTTTCTGTTTTGCTTCAACAAGGTTTTCAGAAATATCTTTATTATCAATCAATATTTTTCCTTCTGAAGGAGAAAGAAAACCTGTTATCATTCGCATTGTTGTTGTTTTACCAGCCCCATTTGGTCCAAGAAGTCCAACAATTTGACCTGTTGGAATTGAAAAGCTGATATCATTTACCGCACGGAAATTCCCAAAATTGCGGGATACGTGGGAAACTTCTATCATAGGAATAAACCTCCACTAAAAATTATTAAATTTATCTATTAATATAATACAAATAAAAAACAATGTGTAGATAAGTTACTCCTATATTGCAAAGTTAATCATTTTTTACTATTCTAATTCTATGAATAAGTACGTTAAACGCTATTTTATCGACGCTATGAGTGGAATGGCTCAGGGACTTTTTGCATCATTACTCATTGGCACAATTATTAAAACATTGGGACAGCAGTTATTAAAACTTTCTGTCAATCCAGTTTTTCAGTTTTTAGTTGATGCAGGAAACTTTGCTACAGACTCTCATGTTGTTGGAGCGGCAATGGCTATAGGAATTGGTTTTGCCATGAATGTTCCGGCTTTAGTTCTTTTTTCTTTAGCAGCAGTCGGTTCAGCAGCAAACATTACTGGTGGAGCAGGCGGACCTTTAGCAGTTTTGATTATTGCAATTGTAGCTGCAGAGATGGGAAACTTAGTAAGCAAAAAAACTAAAGTTGATATCATCGTAACACCATTAGTTACAATTCTGGTCGGAGCATTACTTACAGTTTTAACTGCAAAATATATTGGAATTGCCGCAAACGCTGTCGGTAAATTCATCGTATGGTCAACAAAACTTCATCCATTCATCATGGGTATGATTGTTTCGGCAGTTGTCGGAATTGCATTAACATTACCAATCAGTTCTGCAGCGATTTGTGCCGCTTTTGGTTTAGTCGGACTTGCAGGTGGAGCTGCAGTTGCAGGTTGTTGTGCACAGATGGTTGGTTTTGCAGTAATGTCATTTAAAGAAAACAGATGGGGCGGAATCTTATCACAGGGATTAGGAACAAGTATGCTTCAGATGCCAAATATCATCAAAAATCCAAAAATCTGGATTCCACCAATTATTGCTTCTATAATAAACGGACCTGTTGCAACCTGCATTTTTAAAATGGAAATGAATGGTGCAGCAGTAAGTTCTGGAATGGGAACTTGTGGATTAGTTGGACAGATTGGTGTTATTTCCGGATGGTTTGAACCTTCACAAGCGGCAATTGAACATGGTGCTACAGCTATTAGCCCTGGCTTTATGCAATGGTTTGGTTTAATCATGGTATGTTTTGTACTTCCTGCAGTTATTTGCTGGGCTTTAGGAAAATTATTCAGAAAAATCGGCTGGATTAAAGAAGGCGATTTAGCTTTATAGTTAATATATAGAAGAAAGTGGAAGTTTAAGCTTCCACTTTTTTTAATTTCATCTCATAGTTCATAAATCACAATTTATAAATAGAATTATTCAATAACAAACTTTTTTATATTGTATAATTATCATCATGAAGAAAATTTTAAATTGGACTGAATACGAAAATACTGCACGCCAGGCAATTGCCGAAGGTTGTGTTTTAATCAAAAATGATAATAATGTTTTGCCACTTGCAAAAGGAACTAAAGTTTCTGTTTTTGGAAGAATCCAGACAAATTATTATAAAAGTGGAACTGGTTCTGGTGGAAAAGTTAACGTTGCAAAAGTTTTTGGAATTGTAGACGGACTTGAAGAAAGCGGCGATTTAATCATCAATAAAGAATTACAAAAAATTTATACCGATTGGGAAAAAGAAAATCCTTATGATGAAGGTCTTGGCTGGGGACAGGAAAAATGGTCTCAGGAAGAAATGCCTTTATCTGAATCGGTTGTAAAAACTGCGGCACAAAATTCTGATGTTGCTATCATCATTATTGGGCGTACTGCCGGTGAAGACAAAGATAATTCAGCAACTGAAGGTTCGTATCTTCTTACAAAAAAAGAAGAAGAAATAATGGCTGTGGTTCGTTCGCAGTTTAAAAAAGTTGTAGTTTTATTGAACGTTGGAAATATTATGGACATGAGTTTTGTTCAAAAATATACTCCAGATTCTGTAATGTATGTCTGGCAGGGTGGAATGCTCGGTGGACTTGGCGTTAGTGATGTAATTTTAGGAAAAGTAAATCCATGCGGCAAGCTTACAGACACGATTGCACAAAAAATCAGCGATTATCCATCTGATAAAAACTTTTGCGACCAGAATAAAAATTATTATGCAGAAGATATTTACGTCGGTTACCGTTATTTCGAAACTTTTGCCAAAGACAAGGTAATTTATCCTTTTGGATTTGGATTAAGTTATTCTACATTCGAAACAATCTGCAGCGACATAAAAGTTGATGAAAAATCACGCACTGTAAATACTACTTTTATTGTAAAAAATACAGGCAAGTTTTCCGGAAAAGAAGTTGTTCAATTGTACGTAGAAGCTCCTTGTGGAAAATTAGGAAAACCTTCGCGCGTACTCACAGCCTTCCAAAAAACGGCAGAAATAACTCCGGGCGCATCGGAAACTTTACAAATTACTTTCCCATTTGAAAAGTTTGCCCCTTAT
>CALAUH010000319.1 GCA_937892225.1 uncultured Treponema sp. | reverse complement strand
GTTCTGCGCCGTCTGTTCCACTGTTTCCTTCGCATCCAAGGTTCTGGAATGTATATCCGTTTTTCACTGCCCACTGGTATACTTCATACCATCTTGCATAAGTAAGTTCGCTGTTACTGATGTAAAAGTCAGAAATTTCGGTTGTTCCGGTAATTTTTACCATTGTGTTTGGTATAAAGTCGTTTGTTTCCCATGTTACTTTACCATTTGTTGCATTTTTACAACCAATCATACAAAAAATAAAGAATAATGCAGCAAAGCTTGAAAATAATCTTTTCATTTAAAATACTCCTTTTAATATTTATATTTGTTATATTATATTAGATTAAATTTATTTGTAAATAAACTAATTTCAAAATCAAAGTTATTTTCTAAATCTATACACAAAAAACATTACCATATATAATTAATTTTATGAGTATGTTTATCAAATTAAGACAATCCATAAAACAATTCTTTTTTTCACTTAAAAATCAGAAACTTACATTAATCACAACTGCACTTTCTACATTATTCGGAATTCTTGTAATCTGCAGTAAAAATGACTTTTTGACCAATGATTCAACATTCAACTATCTGTGCATGACTTTTTTATGCAGTTCCGCTGTTACTTTACCAATGAATATAATCACAAAAAAATTAAAGACCTGGCTTAAATATTTGCTGCAAATTGTTGTAACTGCAATTTTTTCTTTGATTTTTTATTTAATCATTTCTAAACCAAGTGATTATAACACAATGTATTATCTTGGAATTTTATTTGCCGTTATTACAGTCACAATTTTTCTTTTTATTCCAAAAGAAAATTCCCAGAGTTACTTTGCAAACTTAATTAAAAATTTTCTTTTCTGCGGATTATTATCTCTCGTTTTATTCGGAGGCATTGCACTTTTAATTGCCGCTTCTGATAATCTTATTTTTGATTTTGACGACGCTGATAATATTTACGAATCTTTTGCCCTAATCTGCTTTATCTTTTTTAACATCAATGTATTTACTTTCTATCTATTTGAAAAACGTTCTGAACCAAGCGGAAAAGGTTTTAAAATCATTTTTTTATACACTCTTTTTCCAATTTATTTAGTTCTTCTTGCAGTTTTATATCTGTATTTAATAAAAGCACTTATTTTATTTAAGCTTCCACAAGGCCAATTGAACTGGTTCGTTTCTTTCGCGACTGTATTTTATATTGTTTTCTTTTTTATTCTTCGTGAATATAAAGAAAATAAATTAATCCGTTTATTCTATAAATACGGTGCAATTATTTTACTTCCATTAATCTGTGTCCAAATTCCGGCATATATTATCCGCGTTAATGCTTATGGTTTTACCGGCTGGCGATATTCAAGTCTGCTTTACACAATTTTTGCGACTTTAACTATCATTTCTACTTTTATAAAAAAAGCAAAATATACTGAATATGCAATTTTAGTTTTAGGTGCATTTATTTTATTTGCATCCCTTTCACCTTTCAACTTAATAAACAGTGCATACAACAGTCAGTATAAACGTATGGAAAAAATCCTTACAAAATACAATATGCTTAAAGACAATCAGCTTAATACAGAAAATTTTTCTGATATAGAAAAACAGATGTCTGATGAAGAACGTAAACAATTGTATTCAAGCTTTAATTATCTTACATTTAAAACTGAGCATGAACTTCCTGAATGGTTAAAAAATAAAAAGAATTTTAAGGAAATATTTAAAATAAACGATCCTTATAATAAAAATACAAATATTATTGATTTTAAAATTTCTTCACCTGATACTGACACTTTTATCAATGTAAATGGATTTTCAAAATTCAAAAATTTATATACCTGTAAATATTATAAAAACGATAAAATATTATTAATTTTAAGTGATAAAACAAGTGTAGACCTTACGTATTATATTCTGGCTTTACCAAAAGAAGATAAATATTTTTATTACACCGTAAATGATAACATCACTTTATGTATTTATAACGTTAACTATAGGTATGATAAAGTATCAAAAAGTTTTAATGAGTATTCTTTTAATTATTTCGAACTTATAAAATAATTAAACAAAATTAAATGGAGTTGCCTGATAAACGTAATAGTTCAACCAGTTTGTATAAAACAAATGTGCTGTACTTCGCCAGTAACTTGTAGGCATTCTGTTTACATTATTTGTCGGAAAATAATTTTTTGGCAGAGGAACTTTCATTCCTTTGTCTATATCACGATAATATTCTTCTGCAAGTGTTAATGTGTCGTATTCAAGATGACCTGTCATAAAAATTTCACGGTTATCTCTGGATTTAATTATTGTAACTCCGGCTTCTGCAGATTTTGCAAGTATCTGTAAATCACGGCATTTTAAAACATCTTCTTCTTTTAATGTTGTATGACGTGACTGAGGAATCGGAAATGTATCGTCAAAACCGCGTAATAAAGGTTCACCTTCTGTTGTACGTTCATTCATAAAAATACCGGAAAGTTTCTTTTCCAAAGGATATTTTTTTATTCCATAATGATGATAAAGCCCCGCAAAACTTCCCCAGCAAACATATAAAGTTGAATAAACGTTTTCTTTTGCATAATCCATTATTGAACAAAGTTCTTTCCAGTAATCAACTGATTCAAAAGCAAGCTGTTCAACAGGAGCACCGGTTATTATCATACCGTCAAATTTCTGTTTGAAAATTTCACTTGAAGGAATATAGAATTTATCCAGATATTCTTTGCGTGTATTTTTACTCGAATGATTTTCCATTCTTACTAAAGAAATTTCTATCTGCAAAGGAGTATTTCCTAAAAGACGTAAAAGCTGAGTTTCTGTAACTTCTTTTGTAGGCATAAGATTTACAATCGCAATTTTTAACGGACGAATATCCTGAGATGCAGCACGATTTTCTGTCATCACAAAAATATTTTCCTGTTCAAGAGTTTTACAAGCTGGTAAATCTGACTGTATTTTTATAGGCATAATATTATTATAGCAAATTATAACTTTTTTTGCTATAATATGAATATGGCTATTAATAATAATAAAAAAGGTGCTATTAAAAAATTAAAACTGCTTACCTACTCTTCTAAAACTACTGTAGATACTTTCAGACGGAATTTTGAATCCGAATTTAGAACAAATTATATTCCTAACAGAGTTGAACGTCAGGAAATAAAATATGGTAATGTTGCATGTGATATTCTTTCACCAGAAATTTATTCATCAAACAGAATCCTTATTTATATTCACGGCGGATGTTTTGTCGGTGGTTCAAGAGCATCGTATAGAAATTTCTGTGCATCTTTAGCCAGCAAAGCTTACAGCCGCGTTGTTGTTCCAGAATTCAGACTTTCTCCTGCGTATCCATGTCCGGCAGCAATAGAAGATATTCAGACTGTATTTAGAGGTGTTTATACAGAAGAACAGGTTTCCTGCTCGTTAAATTCATCAGAAGATTCTCCTTCAACACCAGAAATTATTATAGCTGCAGACGGTTCAGGTGCTTCTCTGGCATGTGCCTTAATCTTTAATTTACGCGAAAAATACAGAGCCTGTATAAAACATTTAATTCTCTTTTCTCCATGGCTCGACGTTTCACCTACTTCAAGAATTCTAACTGCAAAAAAAGCATACGATGAAGTTATGAGTGCAGATGTAATTAAACAGAGTGCTTCTGAATATACATACGCTGCAAACACAACAAGTTCATCTGTATCACCTTTACTTGCAACTGATGAACAGATTGAAAATTTCCCTGAAACATTTATTCAGATGGGCGAAAACGAAATTCTTTTAGATGATGCAAGAGCTTTTGCAAAAAGATTAAACTCTACCGGAAACAACTGTACTTTAGACGTATGGCCAGACATGATGTTTATGTTCCAGATGGCAGACGAATTTTTATACGAATCTCATATTGCAATGGATAAAATCGGTAAAGTTATTACAAACAGTCTTGCACCGTCAGAACAAATTGAAATAGAAAACCAGCCTAAACTGGAACACAGCTTACATTCAGAAGCATAACAGGATTTATATGGAATTACTTTCACCAGCAGGAAATGTCGAAAAATTATCATACGCTTATGCATATGGAGCAGATGCCGCTTACATAGGATTAAAAAAATTTTCTTTGCGTGTAAAAGCAGATAATTTTTACGAAGATGAATACAAAAAAGTAATTGAATTAAAAAATAAATTCCCAGGAAAAAGACTTCATTGTGCATTAAACATTTCTTTTCATGATGATGAAATTGATGCACTAAAAGAAAACTTAGATTATTTTCACCAGTACCCGATAGATGCTTTTATTGTACAGGACATTGGTATTGTACCTTTATTACAGAAAGAATTTCCAGATACACAGCTTCATCTTTCAACCCAATCTTCCTGCGTAAATTCACAGGCTGTAAAAATGTATAAAGACATGGGCTTTTCAAGAATTGTTCTTGGCCGGGAAATTTCTTTATCACAAATAAAACGAATAAAAGATACAGTTCCAGACATTGAACTTGAAGCTTTCTGTCACGGTGCAATGTGTATTGCTTATGCAGGACGATGTTTAATGAGTGCCTATCTTACAGGAAGAAGTGCTCAAAGTGGATTTTGTTCACACAGCTGCAGATGGAATTTTAAAGTAAACACAAATCTTGATACAGAAAAATCAAATGTAATGACACTTGAAGATGCAAAAAAACTTGCACAGTCAGGAAATCTTTTTTTAGAAGAAGAACAGCGTAAAGGTGAATACTTTCCTATTTTCGAAGGAGATGATTTTACAGCAGTACTCTCTTCTAAAGATTTAAGAATGATTGAACATCTTAAAGATATGAAAGATGCCGGTGTTGATTCATTAAAAATCGAAGGTAGAATGAAAAGTGTCTATTATGTTGCAATGGTAACCAGAGCATACAGAAAAGCACTCGATGTTCTAGAAGGGAAAATATCTGAAAATGATGCAAAACCTTTTATCGACGAACTTGAAAATGTAAGTCATCGTGAAAGTACGACAGGTTTTTATTACAACAAAGCAGATGCAGATAAAACAACAATCGGTGCTTCAGACAGTAAATATCAGCTTGCAGCAGAAATTGGAAACGAAATTACCGGAAATGCTTTTGAATCAATTTATCTGGAAGGACAAAAAAATTTAAAAGCTCATAAAGATGAATTAGACCAGATGCATCCTCAGGCAAGAGAAGCAAGATTAAAAGATTTAGAAATTCATACAGACAGAAGAGTCATTCCTTTTGAAAAGAAAGACGGATGGAAAATGTATGAATGCCTTGCCTTAAATAAAATAGATGCTTCAGATGAAATAGAATTTGTATCACCAGAATTTGTATCACTTATTGTAAAACCAGAAGACTATTGTCTTATTAATCCAGAAACAGGTTTATTGTTAAACTGGGTTTGTGACAGCCATCCTTGTGTATTATACATTAATGCAGATTTACCTTCCGCTTCTCTCTTACGAACTTTAGATCCAGACTATGTAGAAGGTAAAATCCGAGATACAGGAAGATAATTATTTATCCCATTCAACCTGAACACTTCTCTTTTCTTTATACGGAATGCGCTGGTAAACAAGACAGTCTGCCCTATGAATTGAAACACCTTTTGTTCTTGTAACATAACCTGCAATTAAATCAGGATAAACCGGTTTACAGCACTGAGCAATATTATACAAAACGTTTTTATCACCCTGTATAAGTACATTTTTTCTTTGAACAGGATTCTGACCTTCTGTATGTCTTTCTGTCTTTACACGCTTCTTTTTCTGTTTTGGTAAAGTTTCTGTTTCCAGAACAATATCCTGAGAAAACGCAGAATCATTTGCCATTAACCACGAATGAATTTTCTGATGCGCTTTTGTTGTTTTTACAATCTTAAGCTGTGCCGCTGTCGGATGTGAATTAGGATTTGTTATGATTTCAATAATCTGTGTATTTTCAAGAGGTTTGTCCAAAGGAATAATTTTACCGTCAGCTTTAGCGGCAATTATTTTTTCACCGACAGCTGAATGAACAGCATATGCAAAATCAATTGCAGTAGCACCATTCGGCAGTTTCTTTACATCACCTTTTGGAGTAAATACATAAATTTCATCACCTAAAAGTTCATTTCTTAAGGCTGCAAATTTCTTTTCATCAGTAAAGCCCTGCTCTTTCAAAGACTGAAGCTTGTTAAAAATATCAAGATTATTTTCGTTTACAACATCATGTACAGAACCTTTTTTATAAAGCCAGTGACTTGCAATACCATGTTCAGCCTGATTATGCATTTCAAAAGTTCTAATCTGGATTTCAAGAGGTTTCCCTTCACACATAACTGTTGTATGTAACGACTGATATCCGTTTGCTTTCGGCATTGCAATGTAATCTTTAAAACGACCGTCCAAAGGTTTCCACAATCCGTGAATAATTCCAATAAGAGTATAACAGTCTGTCGTATTTTCACATAAAATTCTTAAAGCAAGTAAATCGTATAATTCGCCGGCTTCTTTGTTTCGTTTTCTCATCTTCTGATAAATCGAATAAAAATGTTTTGCACGACGCATTACTTCAATTTTCAAACCCATTTTTTCTGCAGACTTATAAATACTCTGCTGAGCTTTTTCAAGATAATTAGCACGTTCATCTTTTTTCTGAGAAACAATTGCCTTAATCTGTTGAAAGACCATTGGATTTGTATATTTTAAACTTAAATCCTCAAACTCATTTTTTTCATTCTGCATACCAAGTCTGTCTGCCAAAGGTGCCCAGACTTCTATAATTGCTTCACAAAGAATTTTCTGATAATCATGATCATATTCTTTTATATTTCTTACACGGTCAAGACGTTCTGCTAAAGTGATTAAAATAACACGGATATCATCGGTAAGGGCAAAAAACATTTTTCGAATTGCATCACTCTGCTGTATACGTTTTGCATTTATTGGTAAATTTAAAATCTTATTTGTAGTTAAAATAATTGAGTAAACAGTCTGACCGAACTTCTCTTTAATCTGTTCAGGTTCAACACCATTTTGATTAATCTCATGAAACAAAGCTGCAATAATCGTATCTGAATCAAGATGATTTACTGCAAGAATATCTGCAACACGCAAAGGATGAAGATAAGAATCTGTTTTTTCTGTTAAAAAATTCCATGCACTTAAAATACGTTCTTTTTCAGAATCATTAAAATAATCATGTACAGATAAAAATTCATGAATCAATCCTTCTTTATCATTTTCGTCTGCCTTAAAAATTACTGATTTACTCATATCTTTAAAAATAACAGTTATTTTAAAAAAAACAATATTTTTATCTTATTTTTTTATTTAAAAGTAACTATAATGCTATAAAAGTGTTATATATATTATAGGTAAAAAGAATGAAAAAAATACTCTCCTTTTTTTTATTTTTCTGCTGCTTTTCTATTATTTTTGCACAGGAAATAAAGACAATTACAATTGATGATGCTGTATCCTTAGCATTAGAAAACAACATCAGTATAAAACAACAAAAAATCAATTTAGACTTATTACAAAAACGTAATAGTTATTCATGGAATTCGGTTTCGCCATCTGCTTCTGTAAGCGGAAATGTTTCTCCGGGTTTAGAAAAAGATTCTGCTTCTTCATGGTCAGTTTCTGCAAATTTAAGTTTATCTTTAACACCATCGCTTTACACATCAATACAGAGTGCAAGATTGAATTATGAAAACGGACTTATTTCTTTTGACAATGCAAAAAGAACAATTGAATTAAATGTTCGAAAAATCTTTTACAATTTAATTTACACAAAAGATAGCATTGCATTACAGGACAGAAATCTTGAAACTGCAAAACAAAGATACAATTCTACAAAAGAGCGTTTTAATAAAGGACAGGTTTCGGAACTCGATTTATTGACTGCACAATTAAATTACGAAAGCTTAAAACCATCGATTGAATCAGCAAACATCACTTACGAAAATTCCATTGAATCTTTTAAACAGATGCTTGGTATATCTCCTTCTACAGAAATCAAACTGGACGGTAACTTAGACAAATTCAAAGAAATAAAAGCTGATGATATAAAATATAATCTTGAAGATTTACCATCGATAAAATCCTTAAAAATTGATATTGAAAATGCTAAAAACAGTTTACTTGCTACACGTTTTTCTGCATGGGGACCTTCTATATCAGCAAGTTATACTTTTGGAGTTTCTGGCAACAATAAATCTGATGAGGCAAGAAAAACTAACAGCTTAAGTTTAGGATTTAGAATTCCTTTAGACGGTTATCTTCCATGGTCAAGCGGAGCTTTAAGTATAGAAAGTCAGAAAGCTAATTTAGAAACCCTTGAATTAAAATACAAAGATACTGTCGCTTCAACTGAACTTTCTATAAATACAAAAATCAAACAGATTAAACAGGCTCAATCACAATTAAAGTTATTAAATGATAATGTTACTCTTGCACAAAAAACATACAACATGACATTAACAGCATACAATCACGGTTCAAAAGATTTACTTACTTTATTAAATGCAAGTGACAATTTACTAAAAGCAAAAATCAATGAACAGGCACAAATCAATACTTTAATTTCTGCAATCTTAGATTTAGAAAATACATTAGGCGTTCCTTTTGGAACAATAAAATAATTTGGGGTATAAAAAAATGAAAGACATAATTGAATACGAAGAGAAAAAAACAAACAGCAAAAAAACATTATTTATAAGCTTAATTGTACTAGTAATTACACTTTTAATAGTGGGAATTCTTTTATTCAAAACTTTTGGAACAAAAAAAGATTCTGGAAGTTTTAAAGGATTTGGATTCGGCGGTTCTGGACAACAGGTTACATCTGTAAGAACAATAATTGCAGAAAAAGCAGATTTACACGATTTTATTTTAACTAACGGAGAAATTGAAACACAAAACTCTGTAGATGTTTATCCTTCTATCGGCGGTAAAGTCGTTCAGATAAACGTAGCACTTGGTTCACATGTAAACAAAGGTGATATTATCGGTTACATTGACCCTTCTGAACCAGGAAGTGTATATGCAAAAAGTCCTGTTACTGCATCAATTTCTGGAAGCATTCTTACATCTCCAATCAGACCGGGACAGAAAGTAAGCACAAACTCTGTAATCACAAGAATCGGTGATATAAACAATTTACAGGTAAGAGCAAAAGTTGCAGAAAAATACATTTCTGAATTAAAAATAAACCAGAAAGCAGAAATTACTTTAGAAGCATATCCATCTATTAAACTACATAATCTTTCAAAAGCCTTTATATGATATTCTAAATTATATTTATCATTTAAAAATATTGGATCATATCTTACTACTATTCTATCTTTTCCTAATATCTTAGATAACTTTTTTAAGTCTTCAATGATTTTATCCTTTTTAGGTACATTAGGTTCTATATCCTCTTTATATGGTGTAATAGTAACATGTAATAATATTGGTATTTTTATTTCTTCTATATAATCTAATAAGGGAGATGGATTCTTAGTACAAAACACAATAGCATCTACATTACTAAAAGATATTCTACTAACAGATTTAGGATAAAAAGGATTTCTAACATCTAAATATCCTTCTCTATATCTATTAATAAACCATTTCGAATAAAAGGCAACTATATCAGTTCTACCGCTTATATTTAAAACCATATAAAATCACCTCTATATACATATATTATAACATAAAAAAACTAAGTATCCTTACTTAGCTAATTTATATATGTTTATATATTATTAAGAACAAGACTATAAATTCTAATATATTATTTTTTATCAGTATCATTCTTTTCAGATTTCTTGAAATATACAATTCCAAAACCATTAAAAGCAAATCCTAGAAACATAAATATTCTATATGTATTGTATTCAAAATTAGGAATTAAACTGGTAACTAATGATATAGCAAAACATACTAGTGCTATAATGAATAACACTTTACTAATTTTATATTCTTTAGAATTTTTCATCTTTTTCACCTCTTTCACTACTATAACATAAAAGCATATTTTCTAACAAACAATTAAAATGTAATTTGTTATTTAATTTCAAATTCAGACGATAACTTTAATATTTTATCATCAGTTATAGGTCTATCTTCTTTAAATACTTTCTTAACTAATCTATATTGACCTAATTTTAGTTCACCATATGCATAAGTCCAATCAACTTTAATTTCTTTTTCTTCATTAGCTTTAAGAGTATATGCAATAGAGTTCCATGTCAGAGGTTCTCCATTAAGAGTACTTAACTCTTTCCAATTACCATTTTCATATGTTTCTATATAATAATCAGGGCCATAAATATATTCTTTATCTGTATAATTTTTTAAACTAAATGTTGCACCTTTAGAAGATATTGTTTTGCTATTAGCAACAATACTTATAGTTGAATAATCTAAAACACTTATTGATGATGAAGCTATTTGTGGAGGATATGATTCTTCAATATTACCATTAAAATCTATTTCAACAGCTAAATCTTCAGCATAATAAATACTTAAATATTGATAGTTCTCTATCTTTACTTTTACCTCATCACCTTTTTTAAAGAAATTTGAATTTTCAATAACTTTAACAAGTAAATCATGATTCCCTTCATTTTTTAATACTTTAGCTTTAAAAGAATTTTTGCTTTGAGTATTATTATCATCTTTAACTTCTTTAGGACAAACTGACTCTAATGGATAATTGGCTAACTTAAATCTTGTTATACCTTTTCCGTTACCACAATGATAATTTGTAACCAATATTCCTTCTTTTTTCATTTCTTTTGTTTCAATACCAATCAACGGATTGTTATTAAATACTAATGCTTGAATTGTATCTAGTATAATTATTCCAATTGTTATTACAACTATAACAGCAAATATTTTTAATGCTTTTTTCATAAATCCTCCCAACAAACAAATTACTATTTATTTTTCTCTTACAGTTATAATTATACCACAAAAAAGGATTTTCATCCTTTCATTTATTACACAACATTCTTTACATTACGAAAGAATGGTTGTACTTATTATCTACATAATTCATCATCTGGAAAAGAAACACATATTTTATATTCCAAGTCTGAAACTTTTTCTTCGTATTTTTGAAGTTTTGATTCATACTCATTAATTGTATTCTCATATTGATTGCGTAATTCTCTTTCCTCGTTTTCTTTTTCTTTTTTTATTTTTAAATTATTCTTTAACTTTTCAATATTTGGCTTTGAAGCATATACTTTTATTTCATAAATACTAGAATCAAATTCAACTACTTTATAATTATTTAGGTTTTCTATAACATAATCAAATAAATTTTTAAAATTAGGATTATATGTAAATATATGAACACTACCATCATCTGTAATATTATAAGTTGCTGAAACAAATTTATTTGTTTTGACTTCTACTCTAATATTATCAATTTTTTCTTCAATATATTCAATATCATTATAAAAATATCCTATACTAGTATTATCTTTCATAACAATATTAATAGTATTACTTACTAATTCGTCATTATTTTTATCATAAGTTAAATAATCAAACTTAAGACTTCCTAAAAATATCAAACCAATACTTATTCCTAAAACTATTAAGGAAACAATAAAAGACCAAATCATTTTTTTCTTATCATTTTTTCTATTAAATATAAAATTTAACAATAGTAATAGAACCACAATATTTATAATTCCCATTGATAAGAAAGCAAATAATAATCCAATAAATAGAATACCCGTTTTACAAATTATGAAAGATGCAATAAATCCTGCAAATAACCCTACTAAAGAAATACAAAAAATACCTAGCAATAGCAATGCAAAAAATTTAATCCCTAATACGAATATTTTAAAAATTGAATGAACAAACCTGTATTCTGAATGTTTTGGATCTCTTATTATTATCTTATCTTCGTTTTTCTTAAATAAAATCTTATTATTTTTTTCTGTTGGTTCATTGTTTTTTTTGTCATCAAATTCTATGTCTTTTTCATTACTATCTTCATCGTTGCTACTATTCTTAATTTTTTCATAATAGTCTAAATATCTTGTTTTAAATATATGAACTATAATTCCAATTGATGCAACTATGCAAAAAATAACAAATACAGAACGCAATAATTCCAAAACAAATCCGTACATTGAATCTGGTAAATGTCTTATAAGACTACCTATTGTACTATCTAAAACTCCAAACATACACATAAATATAATAAACAAAATAAACGAAATTACTAATTGTTCAAAAATACATTTGATTTTACTTTTAAAGCTCATATTATAGAATAAATTAATAGTATCTGTAATAAACTTTAGGAAGCTATCAATTATATTGTTAATGTTTCTTTTTGAAATTTCTTCGCCTTTTATTTCTCTAATATCTTTGTTTAACAAATCATCGATATTTAATTCGAATTTATTACATAATTGAATTATCTTATCCATTTCAGGATATGCAATACCAGATTCCCATTTTGATATCGCCTGTCTTGATACACCTAATTCCTCTGCTAATTGCTCTTGTGAAAGATTATTATCTTTTCTTATTTTCTTTAAATTTTCTGATAAATTATTATTCATCAAAATTCCTCCTTTTCACTAACAATTTTACATTTTCAACTGGTTGCGAACTACCACTTTTAGGTTGTTTTTTGTAGAAAGTTGGTTGCATATCACATATTATACCACTAAAAAAAGGATTTTCATCCTTTCATTTATTACGCAATATTGAAACATTGCGCAATATTTTTTATTCATATTTAAAATATAATTCTTGCTCTTCATTATTTATATCAATAAATTTAATTTTACAATCTATTGGATGTTTGCTTTTTTCATCATAGTTCATTTCAACACTAGTTATTTCTTTTACTTCAGCAACACAAACTTCTTGATTTGCAGATTGAGATTTAACACATATAGCTTTCTCTTCTATTTTATTAATCATTAAATGGCATTGTTCATCAACACAATCACCAATTTCATAATCATTTATATATGAATCAACTTTTTCTTCTTTTCCATTTATTATAGCTGGTTTAGTAAATAATTTTATTATTCCATTATCCGTTAAAGCATTTACTGTTACTAAACTAGTAAATAGTAATAAAAATATACTAATGCTCATAATTATTTTTTTATGTATTAATTGTGATTTATGTTCTTCATTCATAAAGTTATCAATTGCAATTTTATTATTTGTTTTTTCAATTATTTTATCAATATCAGCAGCAAGTTGTAATGCTTTATCAGGATTAGAGAAGCAAGCTTTGATTTCTGGAACTCCTCTTTTGATTAAATCTAAAGCTTTAAGAATAGCTTCTGCATATTTTTTCTTTAATCCAGAATACTTTATAAGTTTGGTCCAATTAGGATCCTTAGCAGCTTTAGCTAACTCATATGCATTAATCTTAATTCTTCTGTTAAGATCCATTTTTCTAACTGTAGCTCTATCTACTAACTTCTTATCAAGAGCAACCTTCTCACACATTACATCAAATTCTGGAGATTTGCAGAATTCTTCGAGGCTTGTAGAAGACTCGTTCATAACATCATCAAGAAGATATAATCTCATGAGTTCATCACTATTAGCCATTTCATCAACTGAAACGATATTTGATGTTCCATATAAACTACCCATAGTAATAAAATTCCTCCCTAATAAAAATATAGAAACTATAAATTCAGCATTATTTATAGA
>CALAUH010000318.1 GCA_937892225.1 uncultured Treponema sp. | reverse complement strand
ATCCAGAAAATAACCCAACTGGAATTAAAGCAGAAGATGTAATTAGAGTATCTAATAACGGTAAAACTGTAAATATTAATTATACAAATAACACTGACGAAGAACAGAAATTTGGTCCAATATTTTTTGATGAAAACTTTGGTTCTGAAGTAACAGGTCAGTTTAAACTTTATGATTTAGATAAAGGAACTCCATATGAATTTGGTATGATAGTAGATTATATGGATTTTGAAATTTTACCGAGATTTAATGTTATTAAACTTAATATATTAGGTATTAAAAATATTGAAGGTGATGATTATGCACAATATAATTATTATTTATCAAAAGAAGAAACAATAAAAGATTGTTTATTTAATCTAACTTTTTCTGAAGTTGATAATGATGAACATAGATTAAGTGAAACAAGTAATTTAATAATAAATAATGGTTCTGAATATAATGATTATTTATCATTTGATATTAATCATAATGAAAATAATGGTGGTTGGGTTTCTGGAAGTGGAATGGGAGGTTCCTTTACTTTATTAACTTTATATGAACGAAAACCACAGTTTGGATATTTTTTAATTATTCAACCAAATTCAACTTGTCATTTAGAATTTACATTGAAATAAATATTATTATTTTATAAAGAAAGGAGACAAAATTAAATTTTGTCTCCTTTCTTTATTATTTTAATAAACTGTTAATCATTTGAATTGTTAAAATGCCAAATACAATTTAATAATTTATCTTTATTTACTTTTGAGTAAATACCAAAAATATTTTTTATTTCATTGAAAATGCTTTTCTCATTATTTGTTTTTAATTGTAAAACTTTTGTCATTTGATTATAAGTAATCTTTTTGAATTCTTTAGCATCAACTTTTACAGTCTGCACTACCTGTTTAACTGTACATTCTACATCACAGTAAATTGTATTAATGTCGTAACCGTTTTTATCACCGATAATAAATTTATTTATTAAGTTAGGGTAATTAATATTTTTATATTTATATATATTAATTTCATAAACTGTTGGTGGAGTCTGCTTATTTCCTGTAGGGTCAATTGTTGTAGGTTTTCCTTCACTATCTGTTCCTAAATATTTTATATCATAATCTACATATTTATTTACTGTTAAAAGATAGAAACTGCAGAGTCTTCTGTCATTTGGAATATCTTCATCCCAGTTGTCTACAGATATATCGCTTTTATTTCTGTCGTATTTTTCAAGGTTAAAGAAAAAACCTACTTCACCTTTTGAACCGATTTTTCCTTCTGTGCCGTGGAAGTTATTAAAATCAAAAGTAATGTTTTTGCAGTATTCTAAAGGAATATAATCAACTGTACCGTCATCTGCAAATTTAAACTGGTATTCAGATTCTGTTTCGCTTGTATTTGTATGATTAATCTTAAAAGTAATTTCTTTTGGTTTATCTTCACGCTGAATAATATCTGTAACTAACGCTGTTACGTTGCAGCTGAAAAGAAATAATGTTGATAAAATAACTGTTAATGTTAATAAATATTTTTTCATTTTAAAACTCCTATTAAATTAGAATTGTAATGTTATGACAAGTGGAACTGTTATGTTGAATTTGTCTTTTTCGTAATAGAAATCTACGGCTAAATCAAAGTCCAGCATACCAAAAGAACCTGTCATGCCGGGTTTTACTGTAAATGCAAGGTTTTTGTTTAAGATGTCCATATCTTTTGCATAAAGATAGAATCTTGTTGTTCCCATACGATATGTAATTTTAGCAATTGCACCAAGTTCGTTGCCGGAAGAATAAACTGCATAGGCTTGTGCATTGATTGCATCCATGTTGTAAACAACATCAAAGTCAAAACTGTATTTAACAGGATTTTTATTTACAATGTAATATGCGGCATCTGCAAAAATAGAATACGGACCAAACTGTTTTTTATAGCCTGCACCAAAAGAGATGTCTGTAAAGTCAGATTCAGCATTAAAAATACCGCAGAAAGTACCAATAGAAGTTTTTAACGACATGAATACATCCATACCGGCAAATGCAGTAATTTTTGTTTCTGCAATAGCAGTTTCTTTAGCGCCGTTAGCAACATCCTGTGCATACATTCGTGCAAAATAATGGGCCTTTTCTGAAGCCTCTGAGTCGTTTTCGTTTATTTTTTTGATTATGTCCTGGATGTCAATGGTATGTGTATGATTAGATGAAGCTGCTGAAACATAATTAAAATTGTTAGTTTCTATTTTGTGATATAGGTTGCTAATTGTCCCATCAAGCCCAGTTGTTGTAATTGTTCCATCTGCAACCAAGCTTTCATAACTTCTAATGTAGTATTCTTCGTACATATACTGGTAGGCTTCGTCGTAGGCTTTTTTGTAGGCTTTGTCGCCGGCTTTTGTTTTTAGGGAATTGTCTAAGTAGAACCAGTACTGGTCGTTACCCGGGGTAAGGGCTAAAGAAAGATTGAACTTGTTGTAGGTAAAAGTAACTGAATAGCCAAAATCGTTGAACTTGATTAAAGATAATTCATCACTGTCTAGAGATTCTTTGTAAAGGCTGTTCGAAATGGTTCCGGCATCAATTTTAAGTGCGTCGATTGGTTTGAACCATACGTTCCATTCTGTATTGCTGCCTTGTATTTTAGAAAGCTCTGGAAGTATAAAAGAACCGCCGGCATTATCAGATGTAATACCAAAACTTAAAGAGATAAAATCTAAAGCATTTTCGTTTTTTACTTTAAATAAACCAACAGATTTATCTTCATTGTTGTAGTTGAAAAGAGTACCATTAATTTTTAAACTGCTTGAAAAATCAACTGCAAATAAAGATGTAGAAATGAATAATAAAATAAGAAGAGAAAAGAATTTTTTCATTATAAACTCCATTATTTTTTAAATTAAATTTTATTATTCTTCTATTAATAGGTTAAAATCAAAAAAAATTCAAGTAGCACGAGATTGTGGTAGCGGGGTAGCAGACAGCGGATAGCAGATAGCGGGATAGTGATTAGCGGATAGCGGATTAGCGATAAGCTGTTAGTTGATTGCTACCGGCTATTGGCTGTCCGCTATTCGCTACAGTCTGAACTAGAATAATGATTCAAGTCCGATTGCACTTACTGGAATTGGAGCATCTAATCCTTTCCACATAAGTAACTTGGTTGATTTACCAGTTTTAGAATCATAAGTATCTAAGGCATGAATTACTACACCTTCTTTTGTTGTAATAACATATTCACGGCCGTAAGTAGGGATTGAATCACCTTTTTTTGCAGTATCTTTGTAAGAATAAAGTTCAATTTTTGTTGCAGTAAGTTTGATTGTTTTTTTAGTAAAGTATTTTGTTTGATCAAAACCGCTTGTAAGAAGATTTTTGCTCTTACTTAATGTATCCCAGTCTGTATTAAAGAATGAAAATTCTGCAAGTCCTTTTTTTGTGATTAAATCAAAAGAGATTTTTTCAATAGCATTGTCCGGATCATCTTTGAATAATTCAGAATTATAAATATTGAAATTTTTATCACCTTTTGTGATTTTTAATTCTTCTGATTTGTATAACGATGCATTTTTCTTGTCCAAAGAAGTGTATTGTAATCCGCAGTCGCCTTTAGCTGATTTTAAATTTTCGTAATATTTTTCAATTGTTTTTCCATTAGCAGAAAGAGTGTCTACAGAAGATTTAATTTCTTTTAAAGCATCATCTACAAACTGATTGGCAGGGCTCTTATTAAACATTTCTTCCATCATTGCAGCTGCTTCTTCATCTTCTTCGCTTAAATCGTCACCAAAGATTGCAGAAGTCATCATACCTGCAAAACTGTTTTTATCAGCTTTTTTTTTAGGTTCTTTTTTTGCTTTATCTTTTGATTTAGCTTTTTTGTCAAGTTGTTCAGAATCTTTATAGATTTTTTCAAGTGATGAATAATTTGCTTTTACAACTTTTAAATCTTTTGAGTTAGTTTGTGCTCTTTGTTCAGCGATTGGATCCATTCCTAATTTTTTTAACATTAATGCTCCAGCAGGATCTTTTTCTATTTCTGTATCATAAGCAACAACAACAAGACATTTACCAATCATTGATAATTTTTCAACACGATTTGGACCACTGATTCCAAATTTTCCAAGAATTGCTTCTGCTGATGCAAGGTCAGATACTTTTCCAGAAAAATTAGTAATGCTTGAAAATCCGTAATCATCTAATGCTTCATAAATTGCTACATAGTTTTTAGCAAAATTTTTAACATCAGAATCAGTTAAACCAGTGCTTGCAGGTTCAGCAAAGAGTGCAAGTGAACAAGAAACTGCAATTAAGAGAGCAGTCACTTTTTTTAAGAAAATTTTCATATAAAACTCCTGTGATATGAATAATGTTAATATTATAACATAGATTTTTTATATGAGTAAAAAAAATTAGAGATAGAAAGAAACTGAGAATATGTTTTTAATTTAGTTTCTGCCATTTTTTCTTCTCCGTATTATTAATACAATTATAATAATGAAAGTTAAAATCAATATAGAAAGTAAAATTATATATATATAATTGAATTGTAATTTATTATTTTTTTCTAAAGAAACTTCTTCTGTGGGAATTTTAGGTTTTTCTAAAACAATTTCTTTTTCAGGTTCTTTATATTCCAATCCTTCTATAAAATAATCAGTTTTTAATTCGTCAACTGTTTTTAAGATATTTCCTTCGTCATCACAAGGTAGAATAGAGTAATTTGTGAAAATAAAAGTTTTTTCTGCATCATCACATTTGAATATTAAATTATGATTTTCATCAAAAATTAAATCAAGTTGGATAAATTTTAAATTATCCGGATAACCTGAATTATAGATATAGTAATTATTATTCTTTGTTATTAATTGATCTAGAATGGTGTCTTTATAGTATTTTTTCAAAAAAATACCATCATTATTAAAAATATAAGTACTATATTTAAATTCTATTGTTATATTATTAGCAAAAGTTATTTTATAAATAGATTTATAATCATTTATTTCAAAACTGTTATTTATTTTTTTTATCGTTTTATAATCTGTAATTTTTTCATTTTCCTGATATTCTATAGATAAAGTATCTGAATTAATATAGTTAAATATATATGAATATTTAATTTCATTATTTTTTATTATATTTCTTATATTTTTATCTTTTTGGATAATATATTTTGAACGTTCTCCTCCAAAAGCAATTAATTCATTGTTTTTATAATAATAAATCATAGTTTCTTTTGGTATTATTGATTCATCATAATCTATATCTTCAAATAATTGTATGTTATTATCTTTATCTTTTTCATATACAATTTGATCTATTCTAATATTTTTGCTTGTATCTAAAGGTAAAATAAAATAGCGAGTTACTAATGGTGTAGATATGAACATTTCATCCATCCAAAAAATATCTTCAAGAGAATAAGAAAAAAGATTTAGTGTGGTAAAGAAAAATAATAAAAATAAAATAATTTTTTTCATTAGAATACCTCCAATTCTATTGGTAAATTATTTTATTCCAGAATCATATATTGAATACATAAATCATCGTATTTTGTACCATTGTAGACATCAAGAACTTCTATATCAAAATTACTGCCTTTTCCTAAATCTGATATTTTAAATGTCTGTTCATCTTGGATGTCTTTTATAGTTATAGTTTTTGATTTTTTAGTATCTTTATTTGTTATTTTGATTTTTTTTACGCGGGAGTTTTTCTCATAATAATCAGGATGCTTAGAATCTTGGTAACCATTCATAATTTTAATACAAGATGGATTTTTATGTTCAAATTCTTTGATGGTAATTATATCTCCAATACCTTTTTTATTTCCACTTGCCCATGGAAGTCCGTCTTTTTGTTCAAGATGTTCTGGTTCGTAAGTTGTTGTACCTTCTGTTAGATATGAACTAGCGTGATAGGAACGGTCAAGTTTACAGAAAAGATAAGGAAGTAAAAATGAATTTACATCATTTCGAAGAATCCAAAGTAAACATGTTTGATCATAAGAAGTACAAAAATAATTACATGTAAATTCATATGTGCTTTTTAAGCCTTCGTATGAATAATTAATACTATATTTGTTAGTTTTATAATCATAATCTATTTCATAATATTCATATTCATCAAGGTTCTGTTCATAGAATATTCCATTTTTTAATATATATTCAGTATTAAATAAAGTATATATATTGTTTTCCTTTTTATAAAAAGTTTCTGTTGTATTGTCTTTTTTATTTTCAAAATAGCATTCTTTATTGCTTTTTGAATAACTGATTATGGCAATTAGGTTATTTTTATAAAATAGATTCCAGTTATTTTGTTCTTTCGTTAAACAATAACTCCTTATTTCATTTCTATCTTTTTCATAATTTACATTTATTTCAGACATATCGATTATATATTGTTTATTCTGGAATGAACATTTTGTAATAAATTCTTTTTCCCATTTTTTGTCTAAAACAGATTTACTATTCATTGTTTTAAGATACATGTCTTTATCAAAAACATATTCCTCTGTTGTTACAACTCTAGGTTCTTCTTCATATTGATATGATTTACATTCACCTTTAATAATTCCTTGAGCAGAAATACAACTTAAAAAATTTGTACTTAAAATTAAAAAAATAAGTTTTCTGATTTTCATTATTTAACCTCTAATGCTATAGATTTTTTTGTATTTAAATAATGCGGAATTATTTCCATTTTTATACTAATGTTGTATGACAAAAAAAGCATTAATCTTTTTAATTACCAGAATAATCTACACCGTCCTGAAATTCAAAACCGTTACCAAAACCAAGTGTGTAGGGGATAACAATAACATCAGGTATTATTATTAGCATATTAAAAGCAGAAGCTTTCCAGGATTTAAAATTATAGTTGGTTTTAATTTCGTATTTATAAGATGCAGTATCATAATGATATTCAACTATTATATTTTTTTTATTCTTTTTAATAGTTCCAAAGGCATCGTATTGAGCATCTTCATTGTCTGATTTACTTAAGAATGTATCTTCATATTCGTAAAAAATACCGTCTTTTATTTTAAATAAATGGTCGTAATTTGAATAATTGATAATTACTTGATTATCTTGGTAAGTACATTGTCTTTCTAATTTATTTTTTTTAGAATATATAATTTCTTTATTATCTAATGAATATTTACTTGTTCTTTGATTGTTTTCAGTAAGTTCCCAAGAATTATTATTAAATAAATAAGATTTAGAATAATTAGTATATTTATTTTCATCATAATCATATATTTTATAATCCATTTTCCTTTCATTATCATTTATTTTTGTTATATTATATTCAGTAGATATTATTTTTTCATTTTCCCCAAAATTATCTGTTTCTTTATAATAAGTAATATATCCTTCTTCATCAAATGTTATATCATAATCAATAATTAAATATAATTTATCTTCACCATAAATTGATTCATCTGATAATTCATCATAAAATTTTCTTGTTGCATGTAATGAATATTCTTTTGCAAAAGATTTTTTGCATGAGCATAACATTAATAAAGAGAATAAGAATAAAATAATTTTTTTCATTAGAATACCTCCAGTTCTATAGGTAAATTATTTTATTCCAGAATCATATATTGAATACATAAATCATCGTATTTTGTACCATTGTAGACATCAAGAACTTCTATATCAAAATTACTGCCTTTTCCTAAATCTGATATTTTAAATGTCTGTTCATCTTGGATGTCTTTTATAGTTATAGTTTTTGATTTTTTAGTATCTTTATTTGTTATTTTGATTTTTTTTACGCGGGAGTTTTTCTCATAATAATCAGGATGCTTAGAATCTTGGTAACCATTCATAATTTTAATACAAGATGGATTTTTATGTTCAAATTCTTTGATGGTAATTATATCTCCAATACCTTTTTTATTTCCACTTGCCCATGGAAGTCCGTCTTTTTGTTCAAGATGTTCTGGTTCGTAAGTTGTTGTACCTTC
Source organism: uncultured Treponema sp. (assembly GCA_937892225.1). Classification (GTDB taxonomy): domain Bacteria; phylum Spirochaetota; class Spirochaetia; order Treponematales; family Treponemataceae; genus Treponema_D. The sequence continues at coordinate 20,661 of CALAUH010000318.1, read as the reverse complement.
TGTTAGATATGAACTAGCGTGATAGGAACGGTCAAGTTTACAGAAAAGATAAGGAAGTAAAAATGAATTTACATCATTTCGAAGAATCCAAAGTAAACATGTTTGATCATAAGAAGTACAAAAATAATTACATGTAAATTCATATGTGCTTTTTAAGCCTTCGTATGAATAATTAATACTATATTTGTTAGTTTTATAATCATAATCTATTTCATAATATTCATATTCATCAAGGTTCTGTTCATAGAATATTCCATTTTTTAATATATATTCAGTATTAAATAAAGTATATATATTGTTTTCCTTTTTATAAAAAGTTTCTGTTGTATTGTCTTTTTTATTTTCAAAATAGCATTCTTTATTGCTTTTTGAATAACTGATTATGGCAATTAGGTTATTTTTATAAAATAGATTCCAGTTATTTTGTTCTTTCGTTAAACAATAACTCCTTATTTCATTTCTATCTTTTTCATAATTTACATTTATTTCAGACATATCGATTATATATTGTTTATTCTGGAATGAACATTTTGTAATAAATTCTTTTTCCCATTTTTTGTCTAAAACAGATTTACTATTCATTGTTTTAAGATACATGTCTTTATCAAAAACATATTCCTCTGTTGTTACAACTCTAGGTTCTTCTTCATATTGATATGATTTACATTCACCTTTAATAATTCCTTGAGCAGAAATACAACTTAAAAAATTTGTACTTAAAATTAAAAAAATAAGTTTTCTGATTTTCATTATTTAACCTCTAAAGATATAGTTTTTTTTGTATTTAAATATGTTTGAAGAATTTCAACAATTAGTAAAACATCCAGATTACTTATTCGGATACAGCCTAATGTATTATCTGTGTATTTATTTGTTCCTTTTAGATTGTCTACTTTTGTTTTTGAATATCCTCCACCATGAATAAGAAGACCCGCATCTTTTGTTTTAATAACTTCTCCATTTTCATCTAATTTTTTTTTCCATATTTTTTTATCTAAATCATCAAAACTTTCTTCCCATACTTCAACTTCTCTCCATGCATCAGTTCTTATCTTATAAGGACCATATTCTGTATTAATTATTTTACCTTTATCATCTTTTTCGTTTAGTTTTTCAAAGCTAATTATATTCCAATTACCTTTAGGAAATTTATTTGGAATATAATCAACTGGTGTAGTTCCATCATTAGGGGTAGTTTTCATTTCAATTTCTTTCTTTTTTTTCTCATCTTTATAATCTGATGGAAAGACATTGTTACCACTTGCTGTTGGGTATTCCCTTGCTTTTTGATTATTACTAGCATTAATAACAAATAGATTTTTTGTTTCTCCACCAACGGTATAGGTAAAGGTTAGAGTACCTGTAGAACCGTTATCTTTATAGACAGCTTTTACAGTTACATCTTTATAATCTTGGATTGTTAAGAAATCTTTAGGTGTCATTCGTTCAAAATATTTTTGCTTTTCAATCCAGCCTTCTTCTTTATTTATATAGAATAACCCGTTATCAAGCATCGTATTTTGTATATTATAATCTGTTTCTTTTGTTACTTCTATATTTGCTGCTACTAATAATTTTCCTGCAAAACCATAATCATCATATTTTTCTCCAGTCATTAAGATTTCATCACTAATATTACCATTATAATATATTATTTGAGCTTTTGTTTTATCTGTTCCATATTTAATATTTTTTATTGTTCCATTCTTATTTAAATATATTTTCCAACAATATTCATTTACAGTTTTTGTATATTTATTCTTTAATTCTTCTTCGCTCATATCATAGACAGTTACATCATCTGGAATAGTAACATTGAGCATAAATTTGTCTGCTAAAGGTTTTAGTTTTAATAAAAACGAACGGCATGTGTTTGCACTTAAAGAATTGATTTTATCATCATAAATAAATCTATCTAATGATTTTGAGAATTTCTTTTCTTCAAGTTTTTTGGCAATTTCAGCAAGTACTGTTAAATGGGCTAATGAGTTTTTGTTTTCGTTGTAATATACGAAAAGATTTTCAAATCTGTTTAATGTATTTCTTATAACATCAACAGCCTTAGCTTTTGTTATTTTACTTTCAACTTTTATGTATTCCATTAGTTTTTCTTTCTCTCCAGATAATTTTTATAATTTATTAATAATTGTAGCGCTTTCTCTTTTGGTAAATATTCTATTTCCCGTTGCACCCAGTTTTCAAGTTCCTGTTCAGCATAATAATCTATTATCTGAGCATTTTTCTTTGTTACTTTATATGTTTTATTTTTAACATTTATGGTAACAAATTTTTCTGGATTATATTGTTCTTTTATTTCTTCTTTTTCTGCTTCCTGTTCTAATTCTTCTTTTGTTGTATTTATATTTTCATTTTTAAGTTTATTCTGTGCAACGTGTGTTAATTCGTGTGCAATAAGTTTTCTTCCTTCTTCTGTTTCCGGTTGATATGCACCTTTTCTAAAATAAATATGATTAGCTATTGTAAAAGCCATTGCTCTGAAACTTCTTGCGTATTCATCTGAATAAGATCCTGTATGGATAATTGCTTTATCAATATCTTTATTATGTTCTTTATTAAAATCATTTATAATTACAGTATCTAAGTTATGAGTTCTGTCATAAGAAGGATTTCTTAAAATTATTGTACCGAAATTCTGTGCTTCTTCAGAAAATTCTGAATTTTCAAGTTTTTTATTTTCCAGTTTTTTTGGTTTAATATAATTGCCTTTATATTTAGATGCAAATTTATTGAATTCTATGTTATTAAAAGTTTTTAGACTGTAATCTTCGTTAAGTTCAAAAAAATCTTTGAAAGAACTTAAAGCAAAATCAATACAGTCAATAACATTCTGTAAACTTTCATTTTCTTTTTGAGCATCTGATAATGTATAATAAGTTTTATTTGCCATATTTTACTCTCTTACATCATTTATTAAATCTGGAGATTTCATTTTCCCCATCTTTCTCATTTCTCTGTCTGTCATTTCTCCGCTTTCTTCTGCGTGGCCTACGTCCCACATTTTGTTTTTGGCGAACATCGGGTCTTTTTTGGCAAGGACGCGTTTGTCGTGTTCGTAGTTTGCATTTATTTTTGCCATGCGTTCGGCTTCTGTTGGTTTTGTTTGAACAGGGTAGTGAACTACCGGACGGATTTCTGGTTCTACGATTTCTTTTTCAAAATCAAACTTTCTTTCAATTCTTCCGTCTGTCTTAATCTGGGCAGCTTCATATTTCTGACTGCTGTTTTGATTTAATTCTTCTACAACTGTATCTACTGGTTTTAATTTTGTAGCACTCTGGATGTTTGCAATTATAGTCTGATTTTTTGTTGGACTTATATCATAATTATAATGTTTATCGAAATTTTTTGATTGTGTAAATGTTATTGGTTCTATAAAACTAAAACTGTTTTTGGTATCAGTCATTTTAATTTCTGTAAAAAATTCGAAACTTTCTTTTGTAAATCCAGACTGTTTAAAACTTTCTGATTCATACCAGGTATTTCTTTCTGTTTTATTAAAAAGATTTGGGATTTCAAAATTGTTTTTAGGAACCTTAAAATTAGTAATATCTGCTTCTTTTGTAAGCAAAGTTGACGCTTGAGCTTTTTTTATTATATCAGATAAACTTACATCACTAAAAATGCGTGTAGGTTTAAATCCGGAATTCATTATATTATCTGCATTTATTTTATTCTCTGTATTACTTACAACTTCTGCAGCTTTTCTTACGGCTTCTTCTGGTGTAAAACCTGTACTCATTCTTACAGCACTAAAGTTTCTTATGACATTATCTATTGCATCATAAATTTCTGTTCGTTTTGATGCATTTGTAATTTCAAGATTGTTTTTTGCTTCTATTAATTTTTGTACTGTTGGTTTTTCTACCTGTTCACCTGTAATGATTTTATCTGTATGTAAACATAAATCTTCAAATGTTGTTTCAATACTTACAGTTTCCTGTGATTTTGTTCCTTCTACAACTTCGCTGAAAGCTGCATCAAAAAAATCTTTTGCCGATTTACCGCTTGTCTGTAAAAGTTCTTTACTTCTTAAAAGATTTATAATTGTTGCAGAAAAAAGTGATTTTTTTTCTTCTGGAACAGGATATGTTGTTAATACGTTATAATAATCTTCTGAGATTTCGAGTTTTTTACAGTCTTCTTTATTATAGATAGAATAAGGTACATGTATTTTATTTGTATTTACAGTCCGTATGATTTCATCATTTTTTTCACCGGCTAATATTGCTTTTTGAACTTTTGCGGAAAATTCTTCTCCTTCTGATTTTATTTTTTTAGCCAATTCTTTCTGTATTATTTTTTCTTTTGTTTTTAATATTTCATTTGTGTTTTTTACTATTGCGTTATCAGAAAAACTTTCGTCAAATAATTTTTTATATAATTTTACAGATGTTTCTTTTGTTCCATTTACAGTGGTAATCTGTTTTATGTTTAATTCTTTCATTGCATCTTTAATTAAAGATACTGTTTTTTCGACATCCTGTGTTTCGGCTCCGTAAATCTGTCCGTTTGTTAAAATATAAATTTTCTGGAATGGACTTAAAAGTGAATTTTCAGGGTCATAAAGAATACCTGTGTTTCCGTCTTTTATTAATTCAATTACTGGAACCTTCTGGAATTTTGCACCTGCATATTTTTTTTCATCTTCCTTGTTTCCGGAAGTTCTTACCATTATCCAGTTTCCGTTTTCGTCGAATTGACCTTTCCAGTCTTTTTTTTCTACTTCGTAGTTGGGATCCCAACCTTTTCTTGTCCAGTCAAAACCACTTTTATCTTTTAAAACATCAAATTGAGCTTTTGATTTTTCCGGATTATATTCAGTAGAAATTGTACCATCCAAATAAGTATAAATTGGTACGGCATCTGGATTTTCTTTTAAGATATTTGAAATAGGACTTTTTGGTTTATGATTCTTTTTATATTCGATAGGAAGATAATTATCATAAATAAAGCCGTCTTTTTTCATTCCAAGTTTAGAAATTACTGTCATACATCCTGTGGTTCCCATGAATTCCCAAAGATGTTTCTGATACATATGAGCTTTGATTATTTCTTTTTCAAATGTATGTAATGCTTCTTTATTAACATCAGCACCGTTAAAAAATTCTAAATCAACATTTATAAAATTGCTTTCTGCAGAGCGATATCCTGATTTTTCCATGTGCCACTGGCAGAGCTGACGGAATTCTTCTCTTAATTTTTCTGAGTCTTTTTTATTTTCTATAAGTGAAGCAGCATAAGCTTCGGCTTTAGTTTCTAAGTCGTTTACAATGTCTGAAAATCTGTTTTTTTCTAAATACCAGGATATCTCTCTTATCATTTTATTCCCTCTACTTTATTAAAAACTATTGTCTTGTTGTTCTTTTATCTGCTTTAAGTATTTTTCCATTTCAGCTTCAGAATCTTTAAATTTCTGGATTCTTTCTTCCTGATGGATACGTTCTATCTGGCTTAACCATTCAGTTCTTTCCTGTTTTGTCATAGTCATAATATCTGATTTTGACCACTTAAAATAATAGGCAATATCGGCCGCCTCTCGAAAAATGCCTGAACGAGGGCGGCTTATGCTTCCCCCAGTTGTGATATTAATCCTATATATTCATGTCCGCATTCATCACATTTAATCGGAATCTTTTTAATTACCTGATGATTTATTTCATTCATAAAATCAACGAGAAAGGCGAAATCAACTGGATCTAAGTTTTCTATTGTATTACGGTTTACCATGTTGATTAATCCAATCTGTTTGATACATCTTGAAAGAAGAACTACATAAAAAGCACCAGTTCCACGCTGAACCTGTCCGTCGCGTTCAATATCAACTAAGTCTTTTACTTTTATGAGTCTCATTGTTCCGCTTACTTTGCGACCCTGTTCAACTTTAATTCCAGTTCCTTTTGGTAAAGTAAAATTAAATTCTGTACGTAACTTTGGCATTTATAGTCCTCTCTATAATTCAAGATTATTGAACCTGTCATTTTTTTTGAGAGGTTCAAAAGCATTGTCCATATCTTCTGAAGATGAATTTTCATTAGAAGATTCGTTTATATTACTGTTTGAATTTGTTTCTATATTAAAACTATTTGAGTTTTCCATTTGTGGTTCAGGATTCTTTCTAGGACCTACAGTTGTATCTGTTAAAAGGATGCGTCTGTCTCCAGTGTTTACATAAACTAAATCTGCTTCTGTTGTAAAAGCATTTAATTCCTGAAATTTATATTTACTTTTTAACCATAAAATTGCCTGTGCAAAATTGGCAAATTGTCCTGCTTCCTGGTTTATAGGGTTGTTTGCAGTTTGAGTTTTTGTTCCTGAAGAAGTGTCTGCAAGAAGTAATGCCAATGCATCTTTTGCTGTAGCTTCATCTAAATTATCTATTGCTTTTCGAATCTGTTCTTCTTTTGCCATATTTATTTCCATTCATTTATAAAGTTTAATGCGTTTTGTTTATTTTTAAGCGGAATATTTTCTATTTCTCCGCTAAATCTTCCCATTCCAAAAGTATTTGTACATTCTGCATCATCTGTAATCTCTCCGTAACAGTTTTTGAATGTACAATAATCAGTTTTTATTCCTCTTAAAGGAAAACCTGTAAAACTACAGTTTATAAAAATACAATTTTCTATATTTCCACCTGAAAAACCGTTCATACCACAATTGTAATCAATTTTAAATGAACAGTTTTTAAAAATTGTATTTTTGATATCACAATAGATTCCTTCAAAATTTGTAAAGTTTGAATTCTGGATGATTGATTTTTCTATTTTTACTTTCTGCATTGAACAATTTGCTATGGATATGTTTTCAATTTTACAATCATTCCATTGTGATTTTATAAGTGTATCTCCAGAAAAAGTGTTTTTATTTATTTTAGAGTGATTAAAACATGTATTCATTAAATTACTTCTAAAGAAAGTTACTTCATTTAGAGAGCAGTTGTTAAAAGAGGCGTTATTTGCATTCGAGTTATTAATAGAAACACTTACCCATGATTTATCAGAGATAGTCATATCATCTAGAGTACAAGATTCAACCTGGCCTTCTGTTAAATTACAGCATAGAGATTCAGTCAACATGTTTTTATCAGATAAATTTGTTATAAACATTTTACTCTTTATTATTATACAATGTCATATCATCGTATAGATTTTCTAATTTGATTTCTGAAATTGCACCACATTCAGGACATTTTGTTGTAATAGCAGTTCCAGATTCGCCGTTTAATTGTCTGTATAAAAGTTGCAGATATATAAAATCCGGTTCATATAGTTCTTTTATAATATCAAGTGTTACAGGTTTTATGCCGTCCAGTTCATCGATTACTTTTGTCATTAAAAGCATATCTCTGTAACGTGTATTCATTCCGGCTTCATCAGTATCCTGAATTGCAAGTTCATCGCCTGTTGTCGCTAAATGCATTTTTCCTTTACGATAGGTTTTATCATCAGTTTGATATCCAAAAGGAAGGGTAAACTCAATTGTTTGTGCCATAATTTCCTCCAGTATAAACATTAGTATTATTAGTTTCTTCCTGCTGATAGAATTCTGCTTTCTTTTCCATGCTCTTTAAGATTCCAAGACTTTCTTCTAAATCTTTTGTCATATCAAGGCATTTTTTACCTTTAGCACCAATTACATTGATTGTAACTTCGCCGGTATTTGAAATAGAAATTTCCAGTTCTTCTTTATTTGGCATATTCGTTTCCTTTAGTTTAATGCAATTCCAGAACCTTTAAGAGCCATGTCTTTTGATGATTCTATTTTTGCATCTTTTGAAGCTTTTACTGCAAAATCTTCACATTCAATATTATATGCTTTTTTTGCTTTAAAATTAATTTCTTCTTCAGTTTCTATAGAGATTTTTCCTTTTGCATTAATTGCAAAATCTTTATCTGTTTCCATGTTGATTAATTCATTTTCGTTGTCTAATTCGATACGGGTTTTTCCGCCAGACAAAATCATCTGAATTTTTTCTTTTCCGTCTGTATCATCAAAGATAAAAAGATTTTCTGCACGTGATTTAAAGAAGTTGAGCGAGTTGTTTCCATCACCATTTAAATCTGCATCGGAGTTTTCGCCTGATTCTGGTGGAGTTGAATTTTCATTCCAAAAACTTCCTAAAGCAATCTGTTTGTCTCTTGTAGTTCCAAACGAAAGTACTAATACCTGATCATCAATATCTGGAAGTGATGAAAAACCAATTCCGTTTCCAGCAGCTGCAGAAAGATATGGAACCCAGAAAGATACAACTTCATCATTCAATTTTGCTGTAATTTTAATTCTGTTTAATCCGTCTTCATCTTTGTTATCTGTAACTTTTGCAATATAAAAATATGAACCATTCATAAATAATCTCCGTTTACTTATTTAATTCAAGTTGTCTGACTCCAACATTGTCATCTTCCCATGTTGTATCACTTGCTTTTCTGGCACGAATTTTTGCCCATTCTCTTATGTTTTTAATCTGATCACCCATTGTTTTACTTAATGGAACCATAGTTTTTATGTTGTTTTCTAAGAATTCCTGTTTAAGATCTACATCCTGATCAAATGCATCATATAAACCAGAAACAATGATTTCTTCAATTTCTGAACCTGCAAATTCTTTTGTCATATCTGCAAGTGTATCTAAATTAAAGTCTTTTGGATTTCTGTTTCTCTTTTCCAGGTGGATTTTGAAAATATCTTTTCTTTCGTCCTTTGAAGGTAAATCAACAAAGAATATTTCGTCAAAACGACCTTTTCTTAAAAGTTCTGGTGGAAGCTCCTTTACGTTGTTACAAGTTGCAACTACAAATACTGGAGATTTCTTTTCCTGTAACCAGGTCAGGAATGTTCCAAAAACTCTGGCAGTTGTACCGCCGTCTGTCTGTCCAGAAGAACTCAAACCGCTGAATCCTTTTTCCATTTCATCAAGCCATAAAATAGAAGGAGCAATACTTTCTGCAGTTGCAATTGCTCGTCTTACATTTTCTTCACTTGAACCAACTAAACTTGAAAATACTTTACCAACGTCTAATTTTAATAATGGTAACTGCCACATACTGCTGATTGCTTTTGCAGTTAAAGATTTACCACAACCTGGAATACCAAGCAATAAAATACCACGTGGTTCTGGTAAACCGAATTCTCTTGCTTTTGGACTGAATGCCTTACCGCGTTTATTAAGCCAGCGTTTTAATTCTTCAAGTCCGCCGACTTCTTTCATTTCTTCGTTTGCATGATAATATTCAAGAACACCAGATTTACGAATGATTTGTTCTTTTTCTGCCAGAATTGTTTTAAGATTAAAATCACCGTTTTCTACCAAAGATTTGGCAAAAACATTTTCAGCCTCTTCTGCTGTAAGACCAAGTGCTGCTTCTACAATTTTATTTAAGTATTCTGCATCTTCAATTTCCTGTAGATTTTTTCCACCAATATTTTTTGCAATATTTTTAACAATTTCGGATAATTCATTTTTTTCAGGAAGTTTATAATCTACAACTGCAATTTCTTTTTCTAATTCAGCAGGAATCTTTAATAAAGGAGAAAGAAATAAAACATTTTTCATTGTTAGCTTTAATGAATGACTTAAATCTCTTAATTTTCTAATAACAACAGGATCATTCATATAGTGATGGTAATCTTTTAGAATAAATAATCCATTAACATCAATTTGTAAAATATATTCTAAAACTTTTACTGGATCTTTAAATTCAGAAAGATATGAACCGTCTGGAGTCTGTAAGCCTTCTGTTATTGACCATTGAAAAAGCTGCTTATTTCTGTTTTTACTAATATCTGTTACAGAATTAATAACGCGACCTTCTTCAAAAGAGACAATATAAATAAGCGGATATCTTGCTCTTATTAAAGTTTCAATATTTTTTGCTGTTTTATTTTCCATTTTAAATCTCCATTAAATATCTAAAAAACCCGTTGTGGTAATTGAACCATCTTGATTTATAATAAATTCACATTCTGTAATATCTTCAGTTTTATCAGTTAGATCTTCCTGGATTATTCCGTTGTTTAATTTTAAAAATCTTTGGTTTCCAGAGCCTGTATATTTACAGTGACTTGGATAATCTTTTAAATAAGGACCATCTATAAGATAATCGCAATATAAAAGTGCACTGCAATTTTTACTTATTAATTCATCATAAGTAAAACCTGAAAAAACAAGAGTAGTAAGCCCTAACTCTTTAGCCTTTTGTAATAAAACTGATAGTTCTTTTTCCTGATTAAAAGGTTCTCCTCCTGAAATAGAAATACCATCATATTTTTGTTTTGAAAAATATTTAACTATTTCGTCTACAGATATTGAATATCCTCCATCTGGTGTACAGGCTTCTTTATTAAAACAGCCCGGACAGTTTCTATTACAACCCTGCATCCAGATTCCTAACCGGTAACCTGGACCATTTACGGTTGTACCTTCAATAATATTATTAATTATCATTTTATTCTGTTGTATTTCTTTTACCAAAAATCTGTGTTGTGTAACCATTTACAGTACTGAATTCATGAATAACTCTGTCTGCAATATATTCTCCAGAGAATTTTTCTCCGACATATTTCATAGTTACACGCATACCAGGGTGAACGTTATAATTACCTTCGCATTTAGCAATACAGGTTTGATAATTAAAAGATTTATTCATTAAATATCCAATGGCACGGTTTTTAGCATCATCATTGTCGAATAAATCATCACTGGTGAAGATACTTTTCCATTTTCCACCGGCACCTTTTGAATTATCTTCCCATGTTTTTGAACCACCGACTTTTAAAGGAATATCATTTAAAGTAGCTGTTCCAGTAATGGATTCACATTTGTTTTCATCCCAGCCGGTAAATGTACATTCAGAAAGCTGGTCAGAAAGTGATTCTGTACCATTAAATAAAATAAGACTTTTTCCCCATTCCATGATTACATCATTTTTATTTATTGTAATTTCATCTTTTATATAAACATCAGATTCATATGCATAAACAGATTTGCCATAGTTTTTTGCGGCTGTCATAATATAATCATAATCAGAAATAAGATTTTCTACAGTGAACAGTTTTGTTGTTCCGAAAGAATCAATATTTGCAGTAAGAGAGTAGTTTTCTATTTTTTCTTTTAATATATCAGATAAAGATTTTGATTCAAAAGATATACTTTGAGTTGCATTTTTGAGTTTATAAAGGCAATTTGAACATTTTACTATTAATTGGTCATGATCATATTCATTTAATTTGATTTCAAAATCAGTTACTTCACCTGTAAAAACTAACTCACAATCATCTTTATATCCAAGATGAATAGAAACTTCACTTTCTAAAGAAAAAGTTCCGGTATCTCGAATTTTAACTGCAGAACTGTCAAATTCTAAAGTTGCAGTTCCAACATTATTTAATTTATCATCTATGACAATTCTTTGTAATGAGCCTTCATGAACTGTATCAAGGCGTGTACCATCTACATATACAATCCAAACAGGTGTTAAATGTTTGTTATTATCATCAGCCATTTTTTAGCACTCCAATTAATATAATGGTGGTAATTCAACAACTGTTCCAGCAGAAACATTTTCCGGATCATCAATATTATTGGCATCTGCAATTGCACGCCATTTTCTGCAGTCATGATATTCTCTTGCGCTAATAGAACTTAAAGTTTCACCTTCTCGTAAAGCCATTCTTTTAGTGTGATCGGCAGATTCACGACGAGTATTTGAAAGTTGTGTTGCAGCAGTAGAATATTCTTTGAATACAACTTTTAAAATTGCTCTTAAAGGAATGCCGGAATTATCAAATAATGTAAAACGCTGAACTAAATCTTCTAAAACACAGTCAAAACTCAAACTTCCCCATGTGAATCTTAAGAGTGGAGGACGATGTTCCTGAGCATTTACAAGCATTAATTCTTCTATTTTTGATGTAAAATCTCTTACATCGGTTTTTTCTTCAGAAGTATCAAAGAAGAGTTCCATGCTTAAGCGTTTTCTTTCACCAATAGTAAATTCTACTGGTGGAGCATCCATACCAAATACATTAACTTCGCTCCATGGAGTTTTCTTTTCCATTACATATTCTTTTGGATTGAACATTACTTCAATGTCGTTACCTGCATCAAGGTTACTTATAACAGCTTTTTCAAGACTCATTTATCTCTCCTCCTATTAATAACTATCTACAGAGATACCTTCATGTGCAATTTCTATGCGTTCAACTGCATATTCACTACCAAGGTTTGTTTCGAGACGTGGACCAATCCATCTGCATGGAAATGCATTAAAAAAGTTCCAGCGTTTTACTTCATGATTTTCTGTATCTTTCAGAATAACTGAACCATTTTTACGTTCAACTTTTCCATCATCTAATAAAGTTTTTTTATACCAGTTAAACAAATCGTCATTATCAGAAATACCTTTTTCTAAAATTAAATTTGGATAACGGGTTCTGCCATAGAATTTATGAGTAGTATTATTCATACCACCTTCTTCAACTTCGTACACATAAGTTTCTGCTTCTAATCCTTCACACTTTTGAAATCTGGCTGTTTCAATGCCGTCAATTTCTACAGTAAAAAGATATGAAGTAAGTTTTCCATCATCTGCCATAAGCTAATCTCCTTTTTTATTTATCTTGAATATATACATTTGATCCATCTTTTTCTGCTGCAAGAGTTATTTTGAAAAATTCAACAGGATGAACAATTGCTAATCCAACTTCAAAAGTCAGGATACCTGCATCAATATTTTCCGGTGGATTTAGTTCTTCATCACAACGAACGTAAAATCCTTGTTCCGGAGTACTTCCTGCAAAATACCCTTTGTTCCATAAGTTTAATAAAAATCCACTTACTTGTCTGACAAGTCGTTTTCTAAGATTTTTATCATTTGGTTCAAAAACTGCCCATTGGGTACCTTTTTTTAATGAGGAACAAACTCTTGTAAAAGTTCGCCTTACATTAATAAATTCCCATTCTTTATCATAAGAAAGTGTTTTTGCTCCCCAGACTTTAACACCACGACCCGGGAAATATTTTAAAACATTTATTCCTTTTGTATAAAGCATTTCCTGTTCACCGACAGTCAGTTTTTCAGAAATACCAACAGCTCCGTCAATTAAGCAGTTAGCTGGTGCATGAAAAACACCTTTTTTATCATCAGTATCTGCAATACAGCCACAAACTGCTGCACTTGGAGGAATTCTTAAAGTAGCAATTCCTGTAGTATCTAAAGGATCTGTAATATCTATAAAAGGATAGTATGCAGCAGCAAAAGAACTGTTCATTTTATCTGCCCATTTATTCATTTTAAGAACATCAAGATTTTGTGGTACATCTAAAATTGCAAATCTTCCAGGAAATCTTTCTGCCTGAGTAATTAATGCCCTTTGAATTGTTGTAATATCTTCTTCTTTTTTAAATAAACAGATATCAGGAACTGCAATTAAAGAAATATCATCTCGTTCTTCAAAACATCCGATTCCAGAATTGTTTTCTAATCCGTTATATTGGCCAATAAAAGTTCCAGGTGTTAATTCTGCAATTCCGTCTTTTCCACCAGAAAAAGTCTTCATAAAATCCGGCTGGATATCAGAAACTTTTCCTTCTGCTTTTACAGAACATAATGTTGAATGTGAATTTATGTATGATTCAAAATATCGTTCATCATTTGGATTATAGGAAAGATGAACAAAGCTCTCTGTTTTATTACGATAGGTTAGTGTAACAGAAAAGTTATCTTTATTTTCAGTCCATGTACTTAATGTCAGATAGTTTCCCCAGTGACCTTCACTGGAAGCTGTAAAATGTATTTTACCGTTTGTAGTTTTTATTGTGTGTTGTGCACAAGCAGCATTTTTTGTATCTGCAACTCTTACGACAATACATTCTTTTCCGCCGCATTTAAAATAACTGAATACTGAATAAGGAAGAACTCCAATAGTATCAAAACCACCAAATATGTTCAGATATTCATTAAAACTTTTTAATAATACAGGTTTATTTAAAGGTCCTGATTCTGTTATCCCGGCAAATGCAGAAAGACAACGAGAATCTATTGCAAGAGGATTTAAATTATTTTGTTGTTCCTGAACATAAACGCCAGGTACTACAAAGTTACTCATTATTTTTTTTACCTTTTTTACCTAACTTTATTTCTGGAAGATATTTACAGAAAGGACAACTTTCCCAGTTGTCTTTCATGATATTACCACATACTTTACATTTTCTTCTTGTAATACCCATATTTCTTCGTTTTGTAATTCTGTATAAAACACATAAAATTACAATTGCAATAATTAAAATTACACCTAAGATGATTAAGAAGATTTTTAACCATTTTGGGAAAGGTTGTTTTATAGCAATAAATGCTTTAGTACCTTTTCCTTCTGATTCAAGTTCATCTACACGTAATTCAAGAATATGAGAAATATTATCTGCTTTTACTTTTTTTACTTTTAAGTTAAGAATATAACCTTGTTTAATACAGTCACTGATTAATTTAATGTTATCTGGAATATCTTTAAGTTTTCTTGAATAATAATAAGTACCGTTTGTTACCTGAGACATTTCATCAAGATTACTTAATGTTGATGCTGATAATACAGTAATACCAATTGAGTAAATAGGAATGCCTACAGAAGTAAGTGTTGCTAACAATTCATTTTTAGAAAAACGGCTGTTCTGGTCACGACCATCAGAAAGAATAATCATGACTTTTCTCTGAGTAGGACGCTGATTTACCTTTTTAATAATATTATTGATTGAATCATACAAACGTGGTTGTGATTCAGTAATTTCGATTTGATTAACTAGTTTAGAATCAAAATTATTTTTTTTAAGACCTTCAGCAATTATTCCTCCTTCTTCATTAATAGAGTAAATAGAAAGAGTATCATCATCATTCATTGTTTCAACGAATTTCATAATGGCATTTTTCTGGAAATCGAGAGGCTCTCCTTCCATAATACCGTTGTTAGAAATCATGATGGAATAATCTACAGGTTCATTGGCCATAGAAAAAGGAATGATTTTTGCTTTAACTGGAACTGTAGCATTATCAACTCTGAAAGAAAAAAGACTAGGTGCTAAACTTGTAACATTTTCACCTTTTTTATTTTTTACTACAGCATATGCTTTAAGATTTGGATAGTCAGTATATTCAAGCTGGTCAATTTTTATAGTTAAAGGACTTTTTTCCTTTTTTTCTTCTGTCTTAGTTTCACCGTCTGCAAAACAGAAAATTGAAATTGAAAAAATAATAGAAATAATTGATATAAGTTTTTTACTTTTTGTCATTTTATTTTCCTATAAGAGTTTGATTTTAAAAGATGAATCACCAAAAGTAATAATATCACCATCGATTAATGTCATCTTTACAGTATCGTTTTTGTTAACTTTCATACTTGAACCGTTACCTAAATCTACAATATCACAAATACCATCTGCAATTGAAATATATGCCTGCTGACGGCTAAGTCCTGATTTTAAGATTCTGATTTCACAGTCAACACCACTGCCAATAAAAGATTTGCCTTCGTGAATAGTATAAAATTTTTTTGGAACACCTTTATTGTCTAAAGCTACAAACCATCCTGCAAGAGGTGCTAAACAGACTGGACAATATTTCCAGGAAGGATCCATGATATGTCCTTCTTTACAATATTTAAAACCCATCGTTGTCTCCTATAACGTAACGTTATTATTGAGTTTATTATTTTACAAAAGTTGATAAATCCAGATAGTACCAGCGTTATCTCTTCCTTTACCGTCGAGAGCAAGAGAAAGTTCAGGATTGAATTCGTTAAGTTCGCCTTCTTCAAAAGTGAAGTAGAGATTTCGCCATCTGTTTTTAGTATCGATTCCATCTACGGTAAGAGTTTTTACAGAATTACCCTGATATTTTACATCAACACTGTAATTCCCTTGATGAATATCTGTACGGCGGATAATTAAAGTTTTTCTTCCCTTTATAATATTTTTAAGAGTAAACTTCATTTCTCCACCAATCCATCGTTTTACAATATCGTGTACTAAAACTCCGTCTGGATAGTAGAATGCTTCATTGTTTGTTGTAGACTGAACACAGTTTTCAAAATGTAAATTGTGTGATTCAACAGATTCTTCTGAACCCATTACAATAGAATCTACAAGAGTAAAACGCTGGTCTTCGAATAACAGAATATGAGGCATTTTGTAACTGATATAGATAATGTCGCTTGTAGAAACTTCTTTTTCCACAAGAGTATGTTTTAATCCGTTCATAACTTCTTTATGAAGATTAAGAATAGTATCAATTTCTTCATAAGAATTATTATAAGCTTTAATTGCATCACCTAATGTATACATTGCTTTTCGAGCATCTTCATAAGCAGGTTTTGTTGTATAAATTCTACCTACCTTTTCGTTATTTCGTTCGTATTCAGCAATTTCAAATAGAACCTGGTGATCCATATTAAAGATTGGAGTTATAATATTGATGATGTCATCAAAGAAAACTCCTGCAGTTTGCATAATCATTTTAGAAGTCATTGCAACTGTCTGAAGATTTCTAAAAGAAGGTAATTGTATAACTTCATAACTTGTATTACAAACTGTTTCTGTAAAATTAAGAAGTTCAATCATGTAATTCTGGAGGTAACTGGAAATACCTTTTTTTACTCTAGTTGCCCAGGGAATAAATCGGTAATCTAAAGCATTTATTCCAGGATCCGTAAAATTATTACAATTGGTAATTTCAGTAACACCGTTTCCATCGTTATTAGAAAGTTTAATTCTTGCAAGTTCAATGTAAATAGAAGGATCAGGAATGTCATTAATAATATTGATTACACAAGATTCTTTTTTACGCTGATAGCCCTGTAAATCAGAATTTTCTCTGTCTTCATAAAAATCTTCCATCTTTTCATCATAAGAGGCTGTAATATAAATTGTGCATGGAAGTTTAAATTTTTTAGGATCTAAGACAAGGGCCTGAGGTTCATAAAGAAAGAGTGGACGACCAAGACCGTCGAAAGCCATTCCGGAACCGACAATTAACGTGATAAGACCACCTTTTGTTTTATCAGCCTGAACATGCATGGATTCAAGATAGTCTGGTACAATACCAAAACCATGATATAAACTGTTGTAAAGGGATTCTTTTCTAAAATGATAATCTTCTATTTCATTCCAGAAACCAGGAGTTGCTTTTAATCCTGGAAAAAAATTTGCCCGCTTGAAAAACTCTACTTTTTCCATTTTGTTATGATTCCTTTTTTGTTATAAACTTTTAATCAACTATTAAAAATAAATAATTACTTTAATTATATTCAATTTTATAATAATAATAAAGAGAAATAAGCCATAAATTTTAATAAATTTATACAATTATAGTGGATTTTATTTATAGAAAACTTTTATTTGAGCGACTAAAATAAATTTAAGGATGGAATACTATGGGCTTAAATTCACCAGATAAAATTACAGATAATAAATATCGTTTTGATTCTTTTTTTGATGGAGAAATTTTATTCAATAAAAAGAAAAATCATCTGCCTGCGATGGGTTGGAACAGCTGGAATGCATTTGGAACTGGAAACAATGAACAGCTTACAAAATTAATGGCAGACAAAATCGTAGAACTTGGACTTGATAAACTTGGATATAAATATGTAATTTTAGATGATGGCTGTTACCGTTCAAAAAGAGTAGATGGAAAACTTGAAAGTGATGAAGTAAAATTCCCGGGCGGTTTTATGGCAATGTCAGATTACATTCATTCTAAAGGTTTAAAATTTGGAATGTATAATGATATTGGAGACAGACTTTGCAGCGGTCTTGAAGTTGGAACCTGCGGCCATGAAAAAACAGATGCCCAGTCATATATAAACTGGAAAATTGATTATCTTAAAGTTGATAACTGTTACAATCTTTGGGACAATGCCACTTTTTCTAATCCTGAAAATGCAAAATATGTTTTTGCTCCAAATATTAAAAACATAAAATTTTTAGATAAATCATTGGAAACTGTAAAATTTGATTTATCAGTTACAGGAAACGGTGTTCAAAAAAAAGATGATTATTTCACTCACATTGGAACTTTTGACGGAACAAATACTGGAACATCTCCAAACGGTCTTCGTAGTGGGGAACTTGAATTTTCAGTGGACGTTCAAACTGCAGGTAAATATCAGCTTGTAATTACATATGCCACTGGAAAGGAAGAAGGAATCGGTTCATGGCTTACTCTTGCTGTCGGTAAAGGAAAAGATGCCGTTTATTTTTATGATGATTTACTTCCTCAGACAGAAACACCTCAGACTTTTATAGATTCAGAACCAATCACAGTGGAACTTAAAAAAGGACAAAACATTATCCGCATAATGAATCATCGTCGTCAGGAAAATACACTTTGTTCATACGCAGCAATGCTCGAAGGTTTAAAACTTGCATCTCCAGATAATGATATTATTCTTTCTTTATGCGAGTGGGGAAAAACTCATCCTCATAACTGGGGATATAAAGTTGCAGATTCATGGCGAATTTTAAATGACATTACGTTTAGAGTTGGTTCAGACGGAGATCCTGGTTTTGGAAGCTGGACAGATAAAGGAACTCCAAGTGTAACATCACAATATAATAAAGCAGTCGTAATGGATGAATATGCCGGTTTAGAAAAAGGCTGGAATGATCCTGATATGCTTATGATTGGAATGACAGGATTAACTTTAACAATGAATCAAACTCATTTTGCAATGTGGTGTATGTTGAATTCTCCGCTTTTACTTGGACTTGATTTACGCCGTGTTCAAAAAAATGATGAACTTTATAATATTATTACAAATCAGGATTTAATCTGTCTGAATCAAGATGCACTTGGAATTCAGGCAAAACGCGTTTACACATCAACCCTTTCTAAAAATCCAGATACAGAATATATAGAAAATAACAGCAGATTTGATGTTCTTATAAAACCACTTAGTGATGACAGTATTGCCCTTTCACTTTTTAATCTTGATGAAAATAAAGAAACAGAACCTTTTACTGTAAAAAAAGAATTACTGACAAAATTGCAGCATAAAATCCCGGCTTCATTTATGAATGCAAAATCTTATACGGTAAAAAATTTATGGACAAAAGAATCTCAAGTTGCAGAAGGTTTTGAAATTACAATTCCATCAGTAGAGCCTTGCGGAAACTATACTGTAAAAATCAGTCCGAACAAATGACAACAAGTGATTTTATAAATCTTTTATGGAATCAATTTTTTGAGCAAAAAAAAGATTTACTTCATTATGGAAGAACTCGGTTCTGGCTGGAAGAAATAGATGAATCACAGCCAGATACAATTCTCGATAAACGTGCCGCTGCAAGAATTTCTCATTTGTTTATGAAAATTGAACTTGGAATTAAAGATTTGGAAAATATAGAAGCAGCAAAAGAATTAAAAGATATATATAACTGCCGCGTCTGTGCAAATCATATAGCCCAGGTTTATGTAAGAAAAATTATGGAAGCCTGTGATTTTGAAACAACTGATGAAAGTGGCAATTTTATAATCATAAAGTTATTTAATATGCTCGAAACTGTAAGTGATAAAGAAGCAGCTGAAATTATTAAACGAATTGTGGAACTTAAAAATAAGATAAAAAATCAATAAGTTGTCATATAAAAATTTTTATGATAGATTTTTAACAGGAACGTATATGGATTTTTCAACTATAATCTCTTCTTTAATAGGACAATTTGCAAAAAAATCTTGTGATAAAAAATCAACAAAAGAAGGAATACAAGAAGCAAATGATGAAGATAATGTATTTTTAAATGAATCCTGTTTTGTCGTACATAAACCAAAATATATAATTCCACTTTTTGTTTTTGGAATTATCTTTTTTTTAGGATTCGCTTTTTTTTCTTATAAATATGATGCTTTAATAGGAATGTACTTTTTTCTTGCATTTGATGTATTTTTTTTATTTTTATTATTAATAGAATGTTATTTTAAAATTGAAATTGACAGATTTGAAATAACAGTAAAAAGATTTTTAAGAAAGACAATCGTTTGTTCAACAAAAGATATTACATCCTGCAGAGTTGATAATGCCGGTAATGTTTCAGTTTATTTTGGATATATTAAAGTTGATATTGAATCTACAATGGTTAATGTAAAAAGATTTGCTGATTTTGCATCATCCTGTGCATTTGAAAATTCCAGACGATTACAACGAAAATACAAAGTTTATAATAAAGGAACAATATTTTTGTTGATTATGATTGCATTATTAATTTGTGCCGCTACAATCTTTTATCCAAATCTAAAAATAAATAAACATCCAAACGGCACCCTTGAAATAATTGATTACATTCTTATACTTTTCGCTTCAATAAGCTGGTGGTTTGTTTATAAATTCGTACTTTTTTATAAAACCATCAAAGTTGATGAAAAAAACAGGTCTTTCTTTTACAGAAAAGGATTTAAACTAAAAAAAGCAGATTTTGATCAGATAGTCCAAATCGAAACAAAAAAACGCTTTCTGGAAGAAAAAGCCATTAACTATATATTTTATATTGAAGCCCCAAATAATAAAATTGATAAAATTAAATTTTCAACATTTGAAGAAAACTCAGATTCCTTTTTTAACGCAGTTTGTTCATGTGAAGAATAAGTAAACGAAGTT